>NZ_JARFVR010000005.1:0-216380 GCF_055818025.1 Gardnerella sp. c11Ua_71
AGTGCCCCCTGTGGGACTCGAACCCACAACCCAAGACTTAAAAGGACTCTGCTCTGCCAATTGAGCTAAAGGGGCAACAAATGCCTAGTGTACTACATTTTGTAGACTAATCCAACTCATGTCTACATGTAGCGTGTGTTTTGTGGCAAGTTGCTGCAAAATTGCAGGCAAAAATCACAAATTGATCTGTCCTAATTCTTCAAGTTTTTCTTTAATCTGAGTTGCAGTCGGCTCAACCATAAAACTTCCATCGCTAAAAGTAACGACAGGAATATGCTTCTGCCCACTAATATCAATAGCCTTTTGTTCGGCGCCTTCTTCAGATTCAATGTTATGCCAAGTAAAAGCAGCATTAAACTTATTAAGCGCAGCTTTAGCTCTGATGCAATCGCCACACCAATCTGCTCCATAAACATCAATCAATGGCGAGTTTTCCATACGCAATACCCCAATTCAATTTCTGATTACAAAATTAACTTACAAAAGCATTGTATTAAAATGCTAATATTTACGTGATTTTTGCTTACTGTAGCAACAGTCTTCGTTACATTCTAATCAACTGTCCCTTTAATTTCATAGTCTTTATTATATGAATATAGTTATGGATTTAGATTTGATTATATGGTCCACTGTTGGCACAGTTGTTTTAGCAGTGCTTTTAGTGACTGCGGCAGTTGTGCTGAGAATTATCAGTAAGTCGCGAGGTCCTTTAATACCTACTAGCAAAGATAATCCACTGCCTAGCGTAGCTAAAAGTGATAGTAATGTTGATCAATCTGCGCCCGAAAACGTTGCCTCTCGAGTTACAAGATTGCGTTCTAAACTTGCTAATAGTGCGAATCCTTTTGGTCGTGCTCTGTTCAATATATTGAGCAAAGATAATCTTAGTGAAGACGATTGGCAAGATGTAGAAGATACGCTTTTAATGGCAGATGTTGGAGCACAGGCAAGTGATGAGTTGGTTGAATCACTTAGAAAAGATGCTAGGATTTCTGGAACAGCAAGCGCACAAGATGTACGTGAAATACTTCGTGCAAAATTGCTGGATATCGTTGGTGCCAAAACAGATAGAAGCCTAAATGCGGATTCTTCTAAAGCTCATAAGCCAAGTGTAATCATGATGGTTGGTGTAAATGGCACTGGTAAAACCACTACTGCTGGAAAGCTTGCGCGACTAATGGTTTCTAAAAATCGTTCTGTAATATTAGCTGCAGCAGATACTTTCCGCGCTGCAGCTGCCGACCAGCTTGAAACTTGGGCAAATGTTGTAGGTGTTAAAATCGTTCGATCCGAAAAAGACGGTGCAGATCCGGCTTCTGTAGCATTTGACGGTGCCGCCAAAGCTAAGGAATCCAATTCAGATGTTTTGATTGTAGACACGGCTGGAAGGCTGCAAAATAAGGCAAATCTTATGGACGAGCTTGGCAAAATTCGCCGAGTTATTGAAAAAACTGTTCCTGTAGATGAAGTCCTTTTGGTTCTTGATGCTACAACTGGTCAAAATGGCATGGTCCAGGCAAAAGTTTTTGCTGAGGCAATTGGAATTACAGGTGTGGTTTTAACTAAGTTAGACGGTTCCGCGAAAGGCGGTATCGTGGTTTCTGTTCAAAAAGAGCTAGGCGTTCCTGTGAAGCTTGTCGGATTGGGAGAAGGTCCAGACGATCTAGCTCCATTCGATCCAGAAAGTTTTGTGGATGGAATATTGGATTAATCTATCGTAATTAGTTATTAATCACGCAGCGCTAGTTGAGTAGAATATAAAAGAACATATAAAATAGAATATTGAAGACATAACCGCCGAGGGTTGTGTATTGTGAGGTGAAAGATGACCGCAATGGATCCGCAATGGGCATTATTGGCCGCTGCTTTAGTGTTTATAATTACGCCAGGGATTGCTCTATTTTATGGCGGTCGCGAACGAGCAACATCTATGGTCAATATGATGATGCTTTCTGCTGGAGCTATTGCGGTAACAACCATAGTTTGGACGCTATGGGGATGGTCAATGGCTTTCGCTGGTAAAGACATGATTGGCGGCGTTGTGGGTGATCCTGTGAGTGGTTTGCTTCTACGTGATTCAATGGTTGCAGATCATGGAATTTTTACTTCTATGGACGCAAACACAGGCTTGTCGGGCGGAGGTATTCCAGCAGCCTTTAGATTAGCGTGCGCTGTCGTAGCGGTTGCTCTTATTACTGGTGCGTTGGCTGGACGCGTAAAATACGCAATTTGGCTTATATTCGTGGCGGTATGGGTCACTTTAGTATTTGCTCCTCTAGCGCATATGGTTTGCGGAGGGGGATTGCTTTCCCCTAATGGCGCAATATCACAAGCTTTAGGAATTCAAGTACATGATTTTGCTGGAGGATCGTTGCTGCACCTGACTGCAGCAGTTTCTGCGCTTGCAATCGTGCTAATTATTGGTGGTCATGCGCACTTCCCGTTAAAGCGATTTGTGCTTCATACCAAATCCTCTACTGTTCAAGGTAACAGTAGTAATAATTTTGAGCATAAGGGAAATTTGGTTCGTGCATTGTGGGCTGACGTTGCGAGATTTAGTAAATTAGAGACTAATACGGGTTCATCATCTTCTAAGGCAGAAGATTCTAATGGTTCTGTTGAAGCTGTTAGTGATGTTGCTGATAATTCTGTAAATGTTCTAAAACGCCATCCGCATAATGTACCGTTTGTTGTTCTGGGAATTTTTATTATTTGGTTTGGCTGGCTTGGCTTAATGATTGGATCTTCTGTAGGTCTTCCTGGAGTTGCTGGATATGCTTGGGTTTCATCCACTATTACAGCATCTGCTTCTATGCTTGCTTGGGGTATTACAGAGCGTTTGCGTTCAGGTTGTTTTACTGCTGTTGGCGCCGCGTCTGGAATTATGGCGGGTTTGGCCGCTAGTTCTGCCGCTGCAGATGTGATTGCGCCTTTATGGGCAATGGTATTAGGAGTTATTGTTGGTGTCGTTACATGCCTTGCAACGCATTCTAAGACTTTTGCGCGTTATGATGGAGCGCTTCATGTTGTGAGCGTGAACGGCATCGCTGCTCTTATCGGTATTTTTGCAGTGGGATTATTTGCTGATAGTAGCGGACTGTTTTGCGTTGGTGACTGGCATCAGCTTATCGCGCAGATTTGTTTACTTGTAATCACTGTTCTTTATTCCGGTGCAGTTACTGCTTTAGTTGCATTTGGTTTAGAGAAGCTTTTTGGTTGGAGAATATCGGAAGCTAAAGAGCGTAAGGGTGTTGATTTGGCAGATCAGGGTGAGCGCGCATATGACTTTTCGAGTATTGCTCAAGCTAGAGCTGGAGCTGTTGTAGAAGTTGCTGATTCTGAAGAAGGGAAAACCCAAGTGGCAGTTCTTACTCCAGTAGCTATTTCTGTTGATGAATCAGTTGTAGACGCAGATGGTGATTCTGTAGATGCAGATGGTGATTCAACGGTTGCTGGCGATAATTCAGCTCATTCTGATGATAATGTTTCTGCTCAATCGCAAGACGAAGTTGAATTGGGCGAAGAGAAGATTGAAACTGAAAATGATGGAAAAGAGTCAGAAAATTCAGAAGAATCTGATTCTAGTTCTGTGGAAAATAAGTCAGATAAATCTAGAAGTAATTCTAAGAAATCTCAAAAGAAGCAATAAAATATCAAAGTTTGTGTAAAGTAATCCCCCATTGGTGTGAATATCTCAAGATTATGACACACACGGGCTAAGTGATGTGGATAAAAACTTTGAGTTATCCACATTTTAGGCGTGTTGCTGTGTGTATCTCAAAAAGTTATACACAAATGGGGGATAACATTGTGGATATCCTGCGGATAACTTTTCCAAAAACAATTTTGATTTGCAATTGGCAAATATTTATGATAGCGAAATAAAAAGGAAAAGTCGCAAGCTACCGAACATCAGATTTAGAAAAGTAATGTAATAAGTAATAAAAATAATAGTTTTATTAAATACTTAATCTAATAAGTTTTTTCGACAGTACAATAGTGCATTATGACAATAGCCAAGAGTAACGCAGCTACCAATAGACAAGAAGATAAAGAATCTGCTATAAACAAAAAAGATTTACTGAAGCATATATTTTCTCTAGCTATTCCTACATTTGGACAGCTTATTGCAGAGCCAGCGTTTGTTTTAATAGACACCGCAATAGTAGGTCATTTAGGTAAAACGCAACTTGCAGGGCTTTCAATAGGATCAACTGTGCTTTTAACAACAACGGGACTATGCCTGTTTTTGGCATACAACACCACAAGCCAAGTCGCGAGACTATTGGGTGCTGGGAAAAATCGTCAAGGACTAAGCGTTGGAGTGGACGGTCTATGGCTGGCTCTTGGGTTAGGTGTTGTTTTAACGCTTGTTTTAATGGTGTTCGCAGGTCCGCTTTGTCAAAGCTTTGGTGCAAGTGGAGATACGCTTAAAAACGCGATTATTTACACTCAAACTGTTATGCCAGGATTGCCTGCGATGCTACTAATTTACGCGGCAAATGGCATATTCAGAGGACTTAGCAAAGTAAAAATCACACTTTTTGCTGCAATAAGTGGAGCTGTGCTAAACGCTATTTTAGATATTCTATTTGTGTTTGGAATGAATCTTGGCATTTTTGGATCTGGAATAGCAACAATGATAGCGCAATGGTATATGGGTATTGTTTTAACGCTTCCAGCGATTTTTTGGGCAGCTCGCGAAAAAGCACGTTTGCGTCCGCAAGCGCATAGCATACTTAAAAGCGCTGGAAGTGGTATTCCGCTGTTTATACGCACATTGGCGTTGCGCGCGTGCATGGTTGCCACTGTTGCAGCGGCTGCTCGTCTTGGAACAAATACTTTAGCTGCATACCAAGTTGCAAATTCTTGCTGGAATTTTGTTATGAACATATTAGACGCTATAGGGATTGCTGCTCAAACAATAGTCGCCTCTGCGCTTGGAGCTGGATTATTAAAACGCGCTAACATAATCACAAAAATATGCGCACAAGTAGGCGCATTAAGTAGCGTAATCGTTGGAATTTTAATGATATTTGCAGGATGGCTACTATCCCCGTTATTTAGCCCAAACGTAGAAATACAACTTTTAGTTTCAATAGGAATGACGATTCTTGGAATTTTCTTGCCGTTATCTGGATTTATGTGGGCTTTAGACGGAGTGCTAATCGGAGCTGGAGACCACAAGTATTTGGCCAAATCGTGCTCGATTACAGCTATTGTGTACCTTCTTGCGATTAGTGCAATGTGCTTTGTAAATATAGCTTTCTGCTCTACTGACATAATTAGAACCGTGTCATTGTGGGTGGCTCTGAACCTTGTATACATTGGTGGAAGAGCTTTAGGAAATTCTCATAGGGTTAAAACAGATGATTGGATGAAGTCTGCAAGTCTGTAAGTATGTAAATATGTGAAATATTCAAATATGTGAAATATTCAAATATGTGAAATATTCAACTTGCGACTTGTGTTGGTTTATATCAACTTTTGTTGGTGTGCTCCGTGCAGGCGTTTATACTCGATTCTATGGCAGGTAATGATATGTGGAAGTCAAGTAGAAATGACGCAAACCAGTCAGGCAACGCATCATATAACAGTATTTTGTTTGACAAGGTTCCGCCTCACGACGAAGACGCGGAAATGGCCGTTTTAGGTGGAATGCTAATGAGCAAAGATGCCATTGGCGAAGTTTCGCAAATCCTAGAAACAGCAGACTTTTATGTGCCAAAACACCAAACAATTTACGACGCGATCATAAGCTTATTTTCTGGTTCACAACCAGTAGATGTTGTTTTAGTCGCAAACGAGCTTCTAAAAGACGAAAACCTGGAGAAAATTGGTGGAGCAGACTACCTGCATAGTCTAGTTGCATCAGTTCCAACAGCTGCAAACGCGTTATATTACGCGGATATTGTACACAAAAATGCGATTTTGCGAAATGTGATTGCTGCTGGAACAAAGATTGCGCAAATGGGGTATTCTGCCACGGGAGATCAAGCAGAAGACGTTGTAAATCTTGCACAATCCGAAGTTTACGAGATGAGTTCTGGCAAAGTTCGCCAGGATTATTCTGCTATTGGTCCTGTTGTTCAAGATGCTCTCGAACAATTAGACAAGTTGCAAAGTAACGAGATTGAAAAAGGCGTTCCAACAGGATTTAGAGATATTGACGAGATGACGCAAGGCTTGCAACCAGGGCAAATGGTAGTCGTAGCTGGTAGGCCTGCAATGGGAAAGTCAACTCTTGGAATCGACTTTGCGCGTTCTGCAGCGTTGCATCACAATATGACAACAATCGTGTTCTCGCTAGAAATGAACAAATTGGAGCTTGCTCAAAGGATAATTGCAGCCGAAACGGATATTCCAATGACGGCAATGCATCGCGGGACTTCAGAAGACATTACAACAGATAGATGGACTAAGCTAAATGCGTTTTGGTCAAAAATGAAAGACGCTCCGCTTTTTATAGACGATAGCCCAAATATGAGTCTTATGGAAATTCGCGCAAAATGCAGGCGACTAAAGCAAACGAACGATCTAAAGTTGGTTGTAATCGACTATTTGCAACTTATGACTTCTGGAAAGAAAGTTGAATCGAGGCAGCAAGAGGTCTCGGAGTTTTCGCGTGCATTAAAGCTTTTAGCAAAAGAGCTAGAAGTGCCAGTTGTTGCGCTAAGCCAGCTAAACCGCGGACCAGAAATGCGAAACGATAAAAAGCCTCAGCTTTCAGATTTGCGCGAATCGGGATCTATTGAACAGGATGCTGACGTTGTGTTTCTTGTGCATAGACCTGATTTTTACAACAAAGAAGATCGTCCAGGCGAAGCAGACATTATTATGGCAAAGCATCGTAATGGCCCTACAGAAACATTTAATCTAGCTTTTCTTGGAGCAACGTCTAAGTTTAAAGATATGCCGCAAGGATACCAGCCGCAATCATATTCGCAAGGTAATGATGCTCAAGGTTATGATTCGCATCAGTCTCAGGCATATCAGCAGTAGAGTTAATAGGGGGATTGATGATCGTCAAAAATAAAGTGGTAAAACGCTGTTGTTTTGGATTCATAATGCCAGCTGTAGGGAAACTGGTTAGGATGATTTCGCGCGCGACAAACCACGGAGGAAGTGCTTTACCAGGCAAAGTTGTGGAAACACTAGACCCTGGGTTTTTGGCTAGAACGCTAGGAAAATTACCTTATGGTGTTGTGTTAATTTCTGGAACTAACGGTAAAACCACTACAACTCGCATGGTTGCGTCTATGCTTAGAGATGCTGGATTGCGCGTGTTTACAAATCCTACGGGATCGAATTTTACACGTGGAGTTGTAGCAGCATTGGTGCAAGAAATGCCTGTTTTTGGCACAAAGTTAGATGCGGATATAGCTGTTTTAGAGCTTGATGAAGCTTATGCGGTGCATTTTGTAAATCAAATAAAGCCGCGCTATTCGCTTCTTCTAAACGTTATGCGAGATCAGTTAGATAGATTTGGCGAGATTGACACTACAGCTAAATTGTTGAGCAATGTTGCGCACGCAACTAAGCGAGTAGTTGTGTTAAATCGCGAAGATCCGCGAATTTCTGCGCTTTCTAAAGATGTTTTGCCGTCTTGTAAGGTAAAATATTTCGGTTTGGACGAATCGCTAAGAAGCATGTTTCCAACTGACGACGATTTGCATAGTGATTTGGGTTGCGATTTTAATGGCGATTCGCGTAATCTTCCGCATGCAGATGTTGTTTTGGCAAAAGTTGCAGATAATAAAGCCGATTTTTTGATTGATGGGCATAGAAAAACCACTAGCGTTAAGCTGCGAGGCGTGTATAACGTTTTTAACGCGGCTGCTGCGTCTACGATTGTGCGCGCTATTTTGGCAGATGCTGCTAAAAAAGATGCAACACTCGCAAAATTCGACGACGATGCGCTTATGGAAGCTATTTCTCGTGTAACGCCAGCATTTGGTCGAGGCGAAGTAATCGAAGTTAACGGCGCTCCTGTGGAGCTTGTTCTAGTGAAAAATCCTATTGGATTTAGACTTGCGCTCGCTTCGGATAAGCCTGCAAATCATGACACAATGATTGCGATTTGTGACGAATACGCGGATGGGCGAGACATGAGCTGGCTGTGGGACGTTGATTTTACATGCTTTAGTGGCACTGGAGTCACTTGTGTTTCTGGCACGCGCGCGTGGGATATGGCTTTGCGTTTACAATACGACAAAGTTGCCTCTAGAAATGTGAACACTGATTTAGAAGAAGACGTTAAAGCTTTTGTGAATGGCGATTTTAGTAGCAATGCTAAAAACGCAAAATGCATATATTGCACATACACTGCAATGCTTCGCGTGCGAGCTGCATTAGGGCAAATCGCAAGCGTTAAAGACGTTGGAGTTGGAAAGTAGCAAGAAAGTAGTCGTCATGAATGATATGAGTGATGTTAATTATATTAGTCAAGCGAATGCTACTAATAAAGCCGAAAATCGTGTATTAGATATTGTGTCGCTGTACCCGAAAGACATGAATATTTACGGTGACTATGGCAATGTACTTACGATTATGCGTCGAGCGGAATTGTACGGTTACAAGCCTGTGCTTCACGAGTACAACGTTGGCGATGATTGGCCAAAGCGAGTAGATATGGTTCTTGGTGGCGGCGGTCAAGATCATGGTCAAAGTAGAGTTACGGATGATTTATTTGCGCGCGCGGACGCGATTCGCGAGCTTGCAAAAAATGGCGTTCCAATGCTTATGATTTGCGGTCTTTACCAGCTTTTTGGAGAGTACTTTGAGACTATTGAAGGCCAAAAGCTTAAAGGCATAGGCATACTCGGAGAGCATACGGTTGGTCAAGACGTGCGCATGATTGGAAATCTTGTTGAGCATAGCCGCGATTTTGGAGATATTGTGGGATACGAGAACCATTCTGGTCGCACAAGTTTGGAGAGTGGTACGCAGCCACTCGGCTCAGTTGATGGCGAAAATTGCGGAAATAACGGCGAAGATCATACGGAAGGTGCGCGCAAATACAACGTTATCGGCACTTATATGCACGGATCAGTTTTGCCAAAAAATCCGCGTTTGTCTGACTTTTTAATTTGTACAGCTGCGCAGAATCGTTACGGAGAATTTGCGCCAAAGCAGACTAATGCTCAGCGTGCGGAGCTTGAAAAATTGGACGAATTAGCAGATCGCGCTCGCGAAGTGGCAGTAACTCGTCCGCGGTAAATTAACATAGGCGTATGCGCGATTTAGTAAAAATTTGATTGATTATTTTATTTTATGCGCATAGTGTGTATAATCTTTTTATGAGATACAAAGAGATTGAAAAACGTCTTAAGAAGGACGGCTGGATACTTTTTGCACAGCGTGGAAGTCATTGCCAATTCGTACATAAAACTAAAGCGGGTAAAGTCACAGTGCCTAAACATCCAGGTGATATTAACCCATCTGTTGTTAAGTCAATTTGGCGTCAGGCGGGAATTAGTGAAGCAAAGGTGAAATGATGAAATTAGCGTATCCTGTTATTCTTACTCCATACGAAGATAATAGCGGAGGTTTTGTTGCAGAAGTCCCTGATTTGCCAGGGTGTGTAACTGGCGGTAGTAATCTTGCAGAGGCTCTGATTATGGCAGAAGATGCAGCAAGTGGATGGGTTCTTACGGAACTCGAAAGTGGTAAAACTGCGCCAAAAGCTAGCGATATTAGTGATATTGTTGTAGAAAATCCTAATTCAAAGTTGTCTATGGTTGCGCTTGATATGGATTCCTATGCTGCAAAATACGGTTCTCAGGCAGTTCGTAAAAATGTTACTGTTCCAGCTTGGCTTGACACTTGGGCACAAAAAGCTGGCATCAGCTACAGTGGAGCTTTGCGAGATGCTTTAGAAGCTTTATATGCTAAAGGAGCTGTGAATAAAGCTTAGTTGTATTATTAGCTATATTATCTGATTTGTTATGCAATATTGCAGCAATCAATTAATACAAAATAACCTGCTGAAAATTGCAAAGTGTTGCAAATCAGCAGGCTATTTAAATGTAGAACTGATGAGTATATGATTACATAGCCGCTGTGTATATTTGACAACTGGTATTTATTGTGATAAAATAGTAAAAAGGAATTTTATATAATAATGGAGTTATATATGAAAAACAAAG
The DNA here is from genome assembly GCF_055818025.1 of Gardnerella sp. c11Ua_71. Lineage (NCBI taxonomy): Bacteria > Bacillati > Actinomycetota > Actinomycetes > Bifidobacteriales > Bifidobacteriaceae > Gardnerella > Gardnerella sp. c11Ua_71. The sequence continues at coordinate 10,149 of NZ_JARFVR010000005.1, forward strand.
TTGTTTTGCATTATGCATTTATATCTGCGCTATTTTCTATTATTTTAATATTGTCATTTGCTAATGTTGCTCAAGCTGAATCATCTGACTATAAACCAGAGACTTATGTAGATTTTCCCAAAAAGCAGCATAAGACAAAATTTCAGAGTATGTATTTTTCTTTACTAGATACTTATGAAAATCCAGAGTTAGTAAAAAAGTTCTATATTTCAAAATATTTTACAGAATTACAAAGAATACAGAGCGAAGCTATGCTTCCTTCTCTTAGTGAAGAAACAGCTACTATTTACAAGAATTCTCTTTTTAATTCCTCGCATAAAGATAACAATAATGTAACAAAAATATTGCAATTTCTAGATATATATGAGAATAAATATGAAAATAATCAGATTCTATCAGAATTGCATAAATTAGAGTTAAAAGTATTAAAAAATGAACTAACACAAAAGGAAGCTATTAATATTGCAAAATTGTGGCTTCCATCAAAGCAGGAGGTTACACCTCGCAAACCTTTACTTACTGAGAGAAATTCAGGCATAAATCTTGAAGCGGCCAGAGCATATGCGCGAGAATGGGCGTGGAAAATAAATCCAAAATATGGTGAAGAAAAAAGTAAGTTAATATTTCCGGCAGATTGCACAAATTTCGCTTCGCAAATTCTATATGCTGGTGGTATTGGTATGGATAAGCATAATGATGTATTTAAAGGGTGGTGGTGGAAAGCTAGAGGAGATCGTTCGGTTTCTTGGATTAATGCCAATGTTTTTAAAAATTATATGGGGTATGGATTTAGTACAAGTTATTGGGGAATGTTAGTAGATAATGTTAGGGATGGAGATTTTATTGGTGTTGATGAAAGTAATGATGGTACTGTCGATCACATAGGGTTTGTATTCCTAAAAAGCAACGGTAGATTGCGTATAGCTCAACACACTGAAAATTATTTAGATTGGGATAAGAATTGGTATTCATTCAATGGTGAAGGAGCTTATTATCGTGTTCGTCGTTAAATATTGGAAAGAATGGTTTTTACCATTATCTTTTGTATTTTTAGCAGTTTTATTGCTTATTAAAATGCCAGGAAAGTATCCAGCAGATTTTGATTTAAGTCTTTTGGGTGTTGTGTTAGTTTCAATTATTTCACCAATAATTCAAATGATTGTTGGGTTGTGTAATAGAGGATTAATTCGTAAGAAAATATTAATTATTATTGATAGCATATTAATACTTGCTGGCTTTATTGAAATATTCTTTGGCCAATTTATTGTTGTACATGTTTTGAATCGTGGAATGGTCAAGTACACAATGGATCGTGGACCGCAAGTTAATGTTGCTACTGTTGCAGCTGCATCTATCGTAGTTGTCTCAATGGTGTTATGGAGTATTCACGAACTGGAATTTAATAGTAATAAAATTAAACGAATATGAGACCGGCAAATAATTAAAGATGTAAATACAAAAGCCTGCTGAAGCTTGCAAAGTGTTGCAAATCAGCAGGCTATTTTGTAGTTTTATTTCTAGCTTTTGATTCTAGTTTTCGTTTGATTTAGCTAGTGACTATTAGTCAATCAAGCCGTACAAGCGATCGCCAGCGTCTCCAAGACCTGGAACGATATAAGCTTTGTCGTTCAAATGCTCATCAACAGCGCAAACAACAACCTTAAAGTCAATAGAAGGATCAATCTCCTTCTCAATGCGCTCCAAGCCTTCTGGCGCTGCCAAAATGTTAATAGCAGTAACATCTTTAGCGCCGCGCTCTGCCAAGTAGTGCGTAGCAGCAATAAGAGTGCCGCCAGTGGCAAGCATTGGATCCAGCAAGAAGCATTGACGACCAGTCAAATCTTCTGGTAAACGGTTAGCATAAGTGACGATGTCGAGAGTCTGCTCGTCGCGCTTCATACCAAGGAATCCAACCTCAGCAGTTGGAAGAAGGCGAGTCATGCCGTCAAGCATACCCAAACCTGCGCGCAAAACTGGCACAACCATTGGGCGTGGGCGGTTCAAATGCTTGCCAGTCATCTTGCAAATAGGAGTTTCAATCTCGCGATCGCTAACTTCCAAATTGCGGGTTGCTTCGTATGCTTCGAGAGTTACCAATTCGGAAACTAACTCGCGGAAAATGTTAGAAGGTGTATTCTTATCACGCAAAACGGTGAGCTTGTGGTCCACCAGCGGATGATGTAAAACATGAAGATCCATACCTTCTAGATTAGTGCAAGTGCGGCATGTTAAGCTATCGGCGTGCCGTGACTATTTAGAAAAAATATAAACAAGTGTTAATGAAGGTTGAATTTTGTGAATTGCTGGAGAATTAAAACATACTTAAAAACGCTGACTTGCGAAAGCGCCTGTCGGCGCAAACGCCGCTCGCAGCGGCAAAAAATGGAGCCCGGGGCTTAAACACAAGCCAGCGTCACTTCCCGAGTATACATGCTTTTAGATTTCAGCGCGCCGCGCTGTTGTATAACAAATAAACGCAGTGTGATAACAAATAAACTAATCGAGTTTTCCAAGTCTCCACAATTTAGCTCCATTAGCGAAGCATAAGGAAAGTGCATGCATGTTTGCGGATTTGTGCAAAACGCTAGCAAGACGCTGTGAATCATCTCTTTTGGAATCGTTCATCTTCTGTGTTAATTTTTTCGCGTAAGAACGCATTCCGCACGAAATAATCGCAGTAAACGCAGAAGCTCGATATAGAGCAACAGCAAAATCGCCCGTAAAAGCACCAGAAAGAATAGAATCCGCGAGTCGCGCAATATCTTCTCCTGTAGGAGATTCGTCAATTCCAGTAATTGCGGAAGCGCTAGTTGCAGAGGGTTCTCCAAGATTCCAATACTCCGCATATGCTTCTCGCTGCTTACGCAAAGACTCCCTAAGCAAATATAGCCTAAAAAGCATTCCAGGAAGCGAATCTGGTTGCGCTTGACTCCACAAGTCTGCGATGACCTCAATACCCTCATTTTCAACCAAATTCAGTACGCGTTCCACAATCTCTGGAGATTGTGTTTTATGCACGCGGTTAAGCAGAACTGCTGCTGAAGTGTGGCTGATTTCGTTTACAATTTGTGGATCTGTGCCGCCTTCAATTTGCGCGAGCATTGCAGGATCCATTTGTGCAGGTCTGCTTGGGCGACTTGCACCTATTGGACTTGGCATAAAAGCAGATCTGCTCGAATGGATAGAACTCGATTGTGAATTAAGGCTAGTAGACAATTGGTAACACCTTTTCAATATCAATAATGCGAGCGCCTTTAGAAGTATTGCTAATATGCAAAACTATTGCGCTACCAGTAGGCATGTATGGAGATTTTTGGCTAAGTATACGTTTATGCGCTCGCGGTTTTGTGATTCCTCGCAAATAGTCAAAGAAAGTGCCGATAATAGGGCGATGCAAACACATAACTATTGAATTGTTAATATTTGCTTCTGTGTTTTGTGTGTTTTGTGCGTTGCAATCAAGATTTTGTATTTCACTTATAAGAACAGATAATGTAGATTTTGGTTTATTCTCATGATGATCTTCAGTAAGTTCCGCAATCTGTTCTATAGAAAGAGAAGAATCGTGTGCAAAAGTTGCAACAGTTTCCACGCAACGTTTCCAAGGTGACGAGACAATTCGATTTGGAGCATAGCAAGCAAGCTCACGACCTAGAGCGTAGGATGCTGCAGATCCAAGAGGAGTGATTGGACGAGTTGCTTCGCTGCCTTGCCATGATTTACGTGATTCAGCTTTTCCATGTCGTACTAGTATCAATGTCTTATATTCAGTTTGACCATCGTGTAGCTTTTCAAGAAAAGCATCTAAAACTTTTCTATCGCTATCGTGTGTGAGTTTTTTGCGAGCTTTAGAAGGAGTAAGCCATATAACATTGCCAATTTCAGTAGGTTTTGCTGGTTTTATTGGACCAAATGCTGGTAGTCGCTTCATTGCGGCATTCTCGTCTATTTCGCGCATCATCCAGTAGTGAATTCGCTTAACTACTTCTGTTTTGTTGTTGTTTTGTGAACTGTTTTTCGCACCGCTTTTTGAGATTGATTTTTTGCCTTCGTTTTCAAGCGGATATTCTATTTGTGCAATGTGAGGTCCTAGTGTTACTGCGTAGCCTGTTTCTTCCCCAACTTCGCGCACAGCTGTGTGACGATGCGATTCTTTTGGCTCATTCTTTCCTTTTGGCCAGCTCCAATCGTCATATTTAGGACGGTAGACTAGGCAAAGCTCAAAGTCGTCATCGCTTATCATGTTCGCTTGATTGCTTGTTTTTTTCAAGTCACTTGTGTTTGAGCTGTCTATTGTATTTCGCTTGCGATAAATAATTCCGCCAGCCGCCTCAACGTATCGCGTCGTTACTACACTCATATTCACTATTTTAGCGGTTTTCTTTCGCAACTTTTAGTTGTTCCTGGTTATTTATTACGATTCGTTTATTCGCTTATTTGGTTAGAGTCAATTTAGTTGCTGGTTTTCGCATATTTACGTTGCTTACGTTTATCACAGTCATGATAGTGATAAAAGCGCTGTGACTGTCATTTTTTCAATTTTGACAGTCATCTACTATTTGACAGTGATTTTTCGTATTTGACCGAGATGTGTCGACTTATGACTGTCATTTTAACTTCCGTGACTGTGATAATTCACTCCACAGACGTGATGACTCATCAATATTGCGCCATCATCTCACCCACATCTAGATTATTGCTGTTAATAACAGTAATGAAGACATATGTAGTTACATCATTAATTCACAATTTTTCTGACAAATCTATTCCTGATACACGCTTGCATTCATTTAATATTGTTTCTACTATTTCTGGAACATCTGTCCAAGGAGCGTAGTTTGACTTTTGAGTTACTGAAGGGTGATTTTTGCGATTTTCTATCTGTTCGGTTTGCATATGCTGCTTTGCGTTTTTAAAAGCATTCTTATAGTTTCCAGTTAATTTTTCTAATTGGATATGCTTATTTTTATTCCCAGTAGTGTTGTGAAGTAGCCCAAGTTCTTTTGCTTCTTTTTGGCAATCTCGCGTTTCTGTGCAAGAAAGAGGACAGCTTTTTATATGGTCAATAAGCCATACTTCGAAGCAAGGGTTGGAAATTACTAATTTTATCTTCCCACAAGTTGAATCCGACTTAGATTGAGCTTGTTGAATTTTTTCTCCAAATTCATCAACGTCTGTTACAACCCATACCAGTGTAAACGGATCGTAGTTTTCTTTTTTCGCTTCTTTGCAGTCTAATCTCTCAAGTTTAATCGCATAATTTGTTAAAGTGAGTGGATCTACGCCCTCTTTTTCTATGTTAATTGATTTATGAATATCCCATGATGTAGCACAATATTTACTTACTTCTGATTTTATATAGCTAAAATACTCAAACTCTGTAACTACACCGTCACAAACAATGAGGAATCTTTTATTTCGTTTCGACTGTTTCTTTGAACGGCCGTGTGATGGAACATGAACCATAGCCCGCTCCTCATGAATACTAGTGTTTTATATCGTTTTGAATACTGGTAGTGTTTTAGCTTCTGTTAGTATTTGTAAGTATTTCCGCAAAAACATCATATAGAGACGGTTGTGGTGCTGAAGCGTATATGTTGTGTTGATAGTTTTTACCAAAGTTTACATTGCGGTTTTCCCATTCCGTAAGTGGATGTAGTGAAGATTCACCTAATGTGTTTTTCTCTATAAACCAAATTTGATCTCTGTCGAGAATAGTTTTGTCGGTTCCAGAATTACTAATAAGACTTAAATCGTGAGTAGTAAAAATTAATTGCGATTGGTTAGGATTCGTTTCTGGATTACTGTAAAGCTTGAGTATTTCAGACACGAATTGCATGCTTAGACTTGTGTCGATTTCATCGATTAGAAGTATGGAATGTTTTGATAATGCATCTATAACGAAAGCAAATAGCAATAATGCTGTTTTAGTTCCTAAAGATTCAAAATCTTTAGGAAGTTGGCAATCTTTTTGACCAGAATGTGTAAACATTAAACGTGAAACACTGAATTTTTGCAATTTTTTAGCGTTTTCAGAAGTGTTATCTGTAAGTTTATTGTTGTCTCCGTCAAGTTCATTAAGAAGATTTGCGAGTCTCGCTAGTTTTTCTGATTGTTTAGCATCTAGCTGTTCGGATTGGACTGTTACACCTTTTAATCCTAAATCTGCATATTTTAGCAACTTGCTAATGTTGGATGCAAAATCTGGATTTTCTTGTAAAACTGTTATCAAATTATTGGAATACTTATCAAAGTCAACTGTTTTGCATTGCTGTGTAGAAGTTATTTCTTCGTATGCAGCTTGCAATGCTTGTACACCTGATGCTGCAGCTGCAGATAGAAATAATGCGTTGTCTCTCGTAATTTTTTCTACAGTTTTTCCTATGGTTTTTAGATTTGAGCCAAATCGCATTGGCTTGCCATGCTCTCGTTCAAACAGCACAGTTTTTCTGTTTGTTGTAGAGCGGAAAAGCCATAGTGCCTCTTCAATAATGTAATCATTATTGAAGGTAAACCAATATTTATATCTGTTGTTATCTTTTGCAATAAATTCTATAAAGAATGTTGACGGTTCATTTTCAGACTCTTTATTTAAAAGAAAAGGGAGTGCATTTATTTTTGAATTTGAGTTACCGGCCTTGAAGCTTCCTTCCACAAAATTTTTTAGAAATGTTATGCATTTTAGCAGATTTGTTTTCCCTGAGGCATTCCCTCCGTAAATGGCTGCAAGAGTTGATACATCTGGATGAGGCCACGAACTGTTTTTTGCATGTACGGTTCTTTGCATGCTGAATTGTTGCGATCGACGAAAGCTTAGTGCGTTTTCTACGCTAAAATTAAGCAACATAGTTGCCTCCAGTGCTAAGTTTGCTATTTGTTTACAAGTAGCATCAAAATTTTTCTGATTATTATCTACTATCTACAGCGATATTCCTTAATATAATAATATCCTAAAATGTCATATTTACAATCTACAAACAGTTTTTTGTATGAAATTTACATAAAAGTAGTTGAAAATTCAAAAAATAAGATTGTTGTTCGTATGTGCGCGGTAGGTAACTTATACTAAACGTAATCGACGTTAAATTCCCAAACTTCCAAAAACTGGCAAATTATGGCGTAAAAAACATGCCAAAACTGGCAAATAATTGCTCAAAAAACCTCCTAAAACTGGCAAATAATGCTATAATCGTTGTAATATCAACATTAAAAAGAGTAAGCCATGGAACGACTAGCATTACAAAAATTAATCGCCTGGAATAGCAAGCCGAATAGCAAGCCGCTAATAATATGGGGTGCGCGCCAGGTTGGCAAAACGTATCTAGTAAAAGAACTTTTTGCGGAAAAATATTATAAAAATAGTTATATTTACATCGATCTTAAAAAAGAAGATGAGGTTCGTAACTTTTGCGAAAGCACAGCAAACGCAGAAAAGATTATAGAATACTTGTCTTTGCGATTTTCCAAGGCTATAGATGAAGGCACTTTGCTGATTTTTGACGAGATCCAAGAATGCCCAAATATTATTTCGTCGCTTAAATATTTTTGCCAAGATTTTAGAAAAATTCACGTAATTGCAACGGGTTCAATGGTGCGAATTAAATTGCATCGCGAAGCTCACAAGCAAAATTCGTCGAAATCAGCAGTTGGTCAATTCCTCTTTCCAGTAGGCAAAATTGACCAGATAACAATCTATCCAATGACTTTTGGTGAGTTCCTACTAAACAATAATAGTCTTCTATATTCAAAGGTGCGCGAAGCCTATGATTCTAAGCAAGCGCTGCCTACAGAAATTCACAATCTTGCGTTAAATGAAGTGTATAAATATTTGCTGATTGGGGGTATGCCAGAAGCAGTACAGGCATACATTGAACGTAAAGATTTACTAGAATCGCGTGAGATTTTGCGCTCGCTTTATGACAATTATCTTGCAGATATGGAGTTGTACCAAGCAAGTAGCGAATCGATTTTAAGATCTCGACTTTTATTTGAGAATATTTTCAGAGAGCTTAACAAGGAATCAAAAAACTTTTCAGCTGGTCTTATTAAAAAAGACAGTAGAACTAGAGATTTTGCGACGTCCATTCAGTGGCTGCTTATGACTCATATTGTTAATCAGTCATTCCAACTCAAAGAGCATATAACCACGCCGCTTATGCAAGAAAACGAAAGTAATTTCCGACTATTTTTGTGCGATATTGGCATGTTCTCATATCAAAGCGGAGTTAATGCAGCATCTTTTATTTCAAACGAAAGAGACAATACGCTATCTGGTATTTTCTTCGAAAATTACGTTGCAAACGAACTTAGCGCAAATGGTTTAAAACTGTTTTATTGGCGCGGAAAATCAGATTCAGAATTGGAATTTATAATTGAATCAAATAACAAACTTTTTCCGATTGATGTTAAAAAAGGCAGAGGAACTCTTAATTCTCTAAATAAGTTTGCAATGCACAACAAGTTTGAGTTTGCAATAAAAGTTTCTAAAAATAATTATGGCTATGATGCAAATCAGAAAATCGCGACTATGCCATTTTATTTTATGACGTTCGTGGCTAGCGATTTGGCTGAGGGAACGCTTGAGATTTAGTCAGATTAGAAGGAGCAATAAATACAACAAGAGCCAGAATCATATTTCTGAATCTGGCTCTTTGCCTATTGTTTATTAGTTACTCGCAATCAGTTCACACCTCGAGGTTTGCGTGTGTGAGTATGAATTAGATATTCCTGACTGTCGACTAGAGGACGACCTTCGGAATCGCGAGAATGCAGCGTGTATGTGCCATCTCCATCCATCCACCAAGAAACTGTTGAATCAGCCATTTGCAAATCAATGTATTGAATCAACGCCTCCACCTGGTCTGGAGCGCTTATGCGAACCAGTGTTTCAACGCGGCGATCAAGATTTCGATGCATCAAATCGGCCGAGCCAATCCACACTTCTGGGCCACTTGCAGGACCATCGCCAATTTGCGGACCGCAAGAATTAGCAAAAGCATAGATTCGGCTGTGCTCAAGGAATCTGCCAAGAATAGAGCGAACTCGAATATTCTCGCTCAATCCTTCAATGCCAGGCTTTAGCGAGCAAATTCCACGCTCAACAATGTCAATCTTTACTCCAGCTTGAGCCGCGCGGTACAAAGCGTCAATCGTCTTTTCGTCAACAACAGAATTGACTTTAATCTTAATCCACGCTTCTTTTCCAGCAAGAGCCGCTGCCTCTTCCCTGCGAATTCGCTCAATAATGCCCGTTCGAACTGTGCGAGGAGCCACAAGCAAGCGATGGAAACTAGACTTTGGAGCGTAACCCGAAAGCTGATTAAACAAGCGAGTCAAATCTTGACCAACTACAGGATCGCAAGTAAGCAAGCCCAAATCTGTGTAAAGGCGAGCCGTCTTAGGGTTATAGTTGCCAGTACCAACGTGGCAATAGCGGCGCAATCCTTCGGCTTCTTGGCGAACCACAAGCGAAAGCTTGCAATGCGTCTTCAATCCAACAATGCCGTAAACAACGTGAACGCCTGCGCGCTCAAGCTTACGCGCCCAAGCGATGTTAGCGTCCTCGTCGAATCGCGCTTTAATCTCAACAAGCGCAAGAACCTGCTTGCCAGCGTGTGCTGCGTCAACAAGAGCGTCAATAATTGGCGAATTGCTAGACGTGCGATACAGCGTTTGCTTAATTGCAAGCACCTTTGGATCTGCCGCCGCTTGCGCCAAGAACGCCTGAACAGAAGTAGAGAACGAATCGTAAGGGTGATGAAGCAAAATATCATGCTCGCGAATCGAAGCGAAAATATCTTGCGCATGGCTAGTTTCAACTTCTGCAATTTGGCGATTTGTAGTAGGAATAAACGGACGATACTTCAAATCTGGGCGATCCAGCGCTTGCAACTCAAAAAGAACCGTCATATCTAGCGGCGAAGGCAAACGATATACTTCTTCTGGGCTTACGCGCAACTGATTAGCCAGCAACTGAGACAAGAATGGGCTAGCTTCGTCGGAAATCTCAAGACGAATAGGCGGCCCAAAACGACGACGCAAAAGCTCCTTTTCCATAGCGTTGAGCAAGTTTTCTGCATCGTCTTCCTCAACGTCAATATCTTCGTTACGCGTAACGCGGAAAGATCGCGCTTCTTTAATAATCATGCCTGGGAAAAGCGATTCCAAATGTGCTGCAATCAACTTTTCCATAGGAATAAAGCCGTAGCGCTCTTCGCGACCCTCTTCGTCGGTTAAATCGTCAACTGGAACAAGACGATTCAAATTATCTGGAATCTTTACGCGAGCAAAATGCGATTTTCCAGAATTTGGATTCTCTACAATAACAGCCAAGTTAATAGACTTGCCAGAAATATATGGGAACGGGTGTGCAGGATCCACTGCAAGTGGCGTTAATACTGGGAAAACCTGCTTGCGATAATAGTCTGAAAGTCTATCTTTTTCGGATTGCGTAAGCTTGTCCCAACTGAGCATAACAATGCGCTGCTTAGCAAGCTCTGGCAAAATGTGGTCAATAACATAATGCGCATGCTCATCTTGACGACGATGTGTAACCTCGCTAATTGCTCGCAACTGCTGACGCGGGCTAAGCCCACTTGCAGCGGTTACTGCGATTCCTGAGTCGATTCTGCGCTTTAAGCCTGCAACTCGGACCATAAAGAACTCGTCTAGGTTGGAAGCAAAGATGGCTGCAAAATTAGCGCGTTCAAGAAGTGGTAAATCAGTATTTTGCGCTAACTCAAGCACGCGACGATTGAACTTTAACCAGCTAAGCTCGCGGTCAAAGAAGCGATCTTTTGGCAACGGTAGCTCGCCCTCACGAGCTTCACGCTTTTCTGCCTTTTCGTCTTCGGCGATGTGCTCTGCAATTTGACCGCGCAGAATCGCCTTTGAGGGAGCGTCAAAAATTTGTACCATACTCCGTAATTGTATGCGCTGTAAGGGAAGTGCGCGACTGAGTGTCGGCAGCTGCGCGTGCTCGACACGCCGATAATTGCAATATGTGAACGCATCTGAACATGACAACCATTGCATATTCACAAAATGATGCAAAACCATCTATTTTTTATGTGCGAATGAACACTAATTACAATATGCGAACAAAGATGATTTTGTACTTTACTAAAGAACAAAAAACAGTAATAATAAGAATCACAAGAACAAATTAAAAGAGCGGTAGACCACAGAAAATGTATGGATGTTAGATTCCAATTACGTTGGACGGATACATAAGACTTTACCGTTGCAACGAGGATGTTGTGCAGATAGAACCGCTGAAGATTGTTTTTGTAAGTAAGAGGCTCGCCAGTGTGGCGGGCCTCTTTTGATATATGACTATTTGATATTTACTCGCAGTGTCGTGTTCATAGGGGAAACTATCAAAGAATAATTGTTGGAATAATAATTGCTGGATTCATTTTCTTAGCTTCTTTGAAAATGAGATGTGGTACAAAAGCAAAAGCAGCAAAACAATTAAGAAGGATCGAAGGACCATGCAACACTCATTTACAGTAATGTTGGCAGCTGAGTTTATTGGCACTGCCATTCTTATGATTTTTGGCAATGGAGCCGTTGCCAATGTTGAACTTAAAAACACTAAAGGTCATCACGCAGGCTGGCTAAACATTGCTATGGGCTATGGTTTTGGCGTTATGTTCCCAGTGCTAATGTTCGGTGGAATTTCTGGCGCGCACATAAATCCTGCTATGACAATTGCGCAAGCTGTTTGCGGAATGTTCCCTTGGGCAAACGTACTTCCGTATATTGTGGCTCAGCTTTTGGGTGCATTGGTCGGTCAGCTTATTGTGTACGTAACTTATTTGCCACATTACAACGAAACCGAAGAGCCAGAGGCTATTCTTGGCACGTTCTGCACTACGGATGCTTACAATAACAAGCTTAACTACTTCCTAAACGAATTCTTTGGCACGCTCGTGCTTGTTTTGGCTGCGCTTTGCTGCCTTACTTCTCCTTGGGGAGAGAAGAATTTGGCTGGAGCATCAATCGTAGTCGGCTTTGTTGTTTGGGGATTGGTGACTTCTATGGGTGGTCCGACTGGTCCTGCTTTGAATCCTGCTCGAGACCTTATGCCGCGTTTGCTCCACACCATTTTGCCTATTCCACACAAGGGTTCTTCTCGTTGGGGCGAGGCGTGGATTCCAGTCGTAGCCCCTATTGCCGGCGCAATCTTGGGCGTGCTTATGTTTAAGTCGCTATTTGCATAAAACAGTTGCTTTTAACTGTTATTGATTGTGATTAATTGCGGTTGTAAGAAGCGCGTGATGCTAGTATGAATGCGTTACGCGCTTTTTATTTTGCAAGTTTATGTTTTGCAAACTTGTGCTCATTAAGAAAGATTTTAAGAAAGATATTAGAAAGACGAAATCATGTTTTCTAAGTCACCTATTGCAATTGGTCGTTTTGCGCCGACTCCTTCTGGGCGTATGCATATTGGCAATATGGTAGCAATGTTGGCTGCTTGGCTTTCTGCAAAGTCGCAAGGTGGAAGCATGATTTTGCGTCTGGAAGATCTCGATATTGCTAGAATGCCAAAAGATGCAAGCGCGCGAGTGATTGACGATTTGAAGTGGGCTGGGCTTGATTGGGTTGGTGAGCCGACCTATCAGCATGAGCGCACTGCACTCTACCAAGAAGCTCTTGATGCGTTAGAATCTTTGCAAGACGGAGACGGGAATTCCCTGATTTACCCGTGTTTTTGCTCGCGTTCCGATATTCGCGCGATTGCAGCGCCGCAAGAAGGCGACGGCTTTATACGCTATCCCGGTACGTGCAGAAATCTTCGCAAAAATGCGCAAGGCTTGGCGCAAATCGAAAAGCGTTTGCAAAATAATCAACAACATTCTTTGCGGCTTGCTGTACCGACTGCTGATTTAAACCAAGCGAATGTGAGTTTTATAGACGCGATTTTTGGTGCGCAATCGTTTAACATTAATCGCGACTTGGGAGACATGGTGATTCGTCGCGCGGATGGCGTGTTTTCCTACCAGCTTGCGGTTGTTGTTGACGATGTGCTTTCGGGAGTAAACGACATTGTGCGCGGACGCGATTTGCTGCGTTCGGCGGCTCTTCAAATTTGGATTGGTGAGCTGTTAGAAAAATCGGGATTTTTTGCGGCTAACGGCGTGCATTACGTGCGTCCGCAATTTGCGCACTTGCCACTAATTGATAACGCTCAAGGCGAGCGACTCGCAAAAAGCAAGCATTCACTAGATGTTGGCGCACTTCGTGAATCTGGCTGGAGCGCCGAGCGCATGATTGGTTACTGCATGTATCTTTTGGGATATAAGAATCCTGAGCAAACTCGCCCAGCAGATATGAGCGCTGCAGATGCGCTCGCGTTATTTAAAAGCGACGAAACGCCGTGGAATTCTGTTCGCGCAAACTTAGCAGACAAATCCGTGCCCTTCCTCGACTAAACTATGTATTTAGAATGATAGATTGGGGCAATAAATGGCATATATGACGCAAAAAGATTTAGCGAATACTGAGGTAGATTGTGTTCGCGCGCGTCAAATTGCCGACGGCGTGCACAGCGTGCAAGACGCCATTGCTCAAGCCGAATCGCGTTACGGGCGCAAAGCTGGGTCTGTTACGCTGCTTGCTGCAACTAAAACGCGAGATGTTGGCGAAATCATGGCAGCGCTCAGAGCAGGAGTGCGCGTAATTGGGGAAAATCGTCCGCAAGAAATTGTTGCAAAAGCAGAAATTTTACGCAAGGAAGCTGCGCGCGAGAATTTAAGCGTTGGTGTAAACGGCGAAATTCCGCTCTACTTAATAGGTCAGTTGCAAAGCAATAAAATAAACAAAGTCTTGCCTCTTGCAAATGGGATTCAGTCGGTTGATAGCATTGATCTTGCGCAAAAAATATCTGCTCGCGCTCAAAATTTGGGACTTCGCGTAGACGTTATGCTGGAAGTGAACGTTTCGGGAGAAGTTACGAAATCCGGATGCGCGCCAGAATGCGCGATTGACGAAGCGCTCGCTATATCTAGCTTGCCGGCGCTTAATTTGCGCGGATTCATGACGCTTGGAGCGCGCGTGGATGATGAAAAAATAGTGAGAAGTGGTTTCGCAAAATTGAGAGAAATTAGAGATTGCGTGAGTGAACAACTCGCACAAGATTATGATGAAGACTCTGCAAAATTAGAGCTTTCAATGGGAATGTCTGGCGATTTTGTGTGGGCGATTGCCGAAGGTTCGACGATGGTCCGAATCGGTTCGGCAATCTTTGGCCCGCGCGCATTTGTGTAGTATTAAGTTTTGTCTAGCTTCTGATTTTCATCTTTTACTTTTATTGCCGTTACGCATGCATAATCACATTGCGCAGCGAACCAATACCATTTACATGCACAATCGCTTCGTCGCCAGCGTGCAAAGTTCCTGCTGGATACGGCGTTCCAGTCAAAATAACATCTCCTGGAAGAAGCGTTGAGAAGCTTGAAATCGCAGCAATTTGCTCTGGGATACTGTGAATCAATCGCGCTGTAGTGCCGTCAGCTTCCGGAACATTTTCGCCATTAAGCGTAAACGAGATATGCGCGTCTCGCCAATTTAGCTCGGTTGTAATCCATGGACCAAGTGGGCAAGACGTGTCGAATCCTTTTGCGCGCGTAAACATTGGATCGCTGCCTGCGCAATCACGCAAAGTCACGTCGTTTACACATGTAAAGCCAAAAACGTAGTCCATTGCCTTATCTACCGACACATTTTTGGCGATTTTGCCCATAACAACAGCCACTTCTGGCTCAAAATTCATATCGTTCGAAAAAGCCGGAATAACAATCGGATCGTCAGGTCCTATTACAGATGTGCTCGGCTTTGTAAAAATCACCATGTCTGCTGCCGTGTGACTTGACAACAAAGCAGAAGATGCGCGCTCTTCAGCAGAACGCGTATCGTAGTTTTTTGCCAATCCGTAGACTTTTGAAGGAATTACTGGTGCAAGCAGGCGCACGCCATCGGCGTCTAACTCGTAGCGCTTACCTGTTGGTTTAACTCCTTGAGGGCTTAGTGGATGGCCTTCTAGCGCTACTAAATAATCCTTACCGTCTGCTTCGTCTTTTTGAACGAAAGCGTACTGCGGAACTTCATTATACGAAAAACGTGCAATTCTCATATTTTTAAGATTACGACATATTTAATACTTAGGAAAATACTTAGGAAAAGTCGCAAGCAACCGTTGTATAAGGAAACGCCACAAACATCTTGAAAACAAAACTTGAGTGTAGTAGACTCAAGTTTTAGAAATTGACGGAATGTGGTTTGAGCGTAATTGCAAAAATTGCACGCAAATCACCTAAAATCCGCTAGATAGCGGTGCAAATGGGGGTAAATATGGAACAAAAGTTTACAACCTTAGCGCAAGATGCATTAAGCGATGCTGTGCAAAGCGCGGCGGCAGCTGGCAATGCGCAAGTAGATACGTTACATTTGGCAGATGCCTTACTTCGCCAAGAGCAAGGCGTAGTGCGCGCGCTTATTGCACAGGCTGGTGCAGATGCGCAACAAATCGGCGCTGAAATTCGCAACGCATTAGTGGCACTGCCTTCATCTACTGGCTCAACTACAACTAAGCCAGACGCAAGCCGTCAGCTTTTAGCTGCTTTAAGTCAGGCAGAAAAAGAAATGCGCGCAATGGGAGACGAATACGTTTCTACAGAGCACATGCTTATTGGCATAGTTGCAAGCGCGCCGAATGCTGTTGCGGATATTTTCAAAAAGCACAATGTTTCTGCAGACGCGTTGCGCAAGGCTGTGCCAACTGTACGCGGAGGCGCGAAAGTTACAAGCCCAGACGCGGAAGGCAACTACAAAGCGCTCGAAAAATATTCGGTTGATATGACTGCGCGCGCTCGCGAAGGAAAGCTTGACCCTGTGATTGGGCGAGATCAGGAGATTCGCCGCGTGATTCAAATTCTTTCTCGCAGAACTAAGAACAATCCTGTGCTAATTGGCGAGCCAGGCGTTGGAAAAACGGCAGTTGTAGAAGGATTGGCTCAGCGAATTGTGGCAGGAGATGTGCCTACGACTTTGCAAAACAAGCGTCTTATCAGCCTCGACTTGGCTTCGATGGTTGCAGGTTCGAAGTATCGCGGCGAATTTGAGGAACGCTTAAAGGCAGTGTTGAAGGAAATTCAGCAATCAGACGGTCAAATTATTACGTTTATTGACGAAATTCACACTGTTGTTGGCGCAGGATCTGCAGAAGGTTCAATGGATGCTGGCAATATGCTTAAGCCAATGCTTGCGCGCGGTGAGCTGCGCTTGGTTGGTGCAACTACGCTTAACGAGTATCGCGAGCATATTGAAAAGGATTCGGCGCTTGAACGCAGATTCCAGCAAGTGTTTGTTGGCGAGCCTTCTGTTGAAGATACGGTGACGATTTTGCGTGGACTTAAGCAACGTTACGAAGCGCACCACAAGGTGACGATTAGTGACGATGCAATCGTAGCTGCAGCAACGCTTTCAAACCGCTATATTACTGGCAGACAACTTCCAGATAAGGCGATTGATTTGGTTGATGAAGCGGCAGCTCACTTGCGTATGGAGCTTGATTCTCAGCCAGAAGAAATCGACGAATTGCAGCGCAAAGTTACGCGTCTTGAAATGGAAGAAATGCAATTAAAGAAAGCAGAAGATGCTGCTGCACGCGAACGCTTAGAAAAGTTGCAGGAAGAATTAGCAAACTCGCGCGAAAAGCTTACTGGATTGAAAGCGCGTTGGGATGCGGAAAAAGCTGGCCATAACAAGGTTGGTGATTTGCGAGCGCAACTCGATGCTAAGCGCGTAGAAGCCGACAAATTCACGCGCGAAGGCAATTTGGAGCAGGCAAGCCGTATTTTGTATGGCGAAATTCCAAGCATTCAAAAAGCTTTGGAAGAAGCGGAATCACAGGCTGCTAATGCTAAGAGTGAAGCGAAAGAGCCAATGGTCCCAGACCAGGTTGATGCCGATTCTATTGCAGGAGTTGTTAGCGAATGGACTGGCATTCCTGTTGGTCGCTTAATGCAAGGCGAAAATGAGAAGCTGCTCAACATGGAAAAGGAGCTTTCTAAGCGCGTTGTTGGCCAAAGCGAAGCAATCCGCGCTATAGCGGATGCTGTGCGCAGAAGCCGTGCTGGAATTGCAGACCCGAATCGCCCAACTGGTTCGTTCCTATTCTTGGGTCCTACTGGCGTTGGTAAGACGGAGCTTGCAAAGGCTCTTGCCGACTTCTTGTTTGACGACGAGCGCGCAATGGTTCGCATTGATATGAGCGAGTACATGGAAAAGGCTTCCGTTTCGCGTCTAATCGGTGCTGCTCCTGGTTACATTGGCTACGAGGAAGGCGGTCAGCTTACTGAAGCTGTGCGCAGACGTCCGTATTCTGTAGTGCTTTTTGACGAAGTTGAGAAGGCACATCCAGAAGTATTCGACGTTTTGTTGCAGGTTTTGGATGATGGTCGTTTGACTGACGGACAAGGTAGAACGGTTGATTTTACGAATACGATTTTGATTATGACATCAAACTTGGGTTCGCAATTCCTTGTGCAAGAAGGCTTGGACGATGCTGCTAAACGCAAGGCTGTTATGAACGCTGTTCACGCTGAGTTTAAGCCAGAGTTCATTAACCGTTTGGATGAGCTTGTTATGTTCCATCCGTTGAGCCGCGAAGAGCTTGGTGGAATTGTGTATATTCAAGTTCGCCAAGTGGCTGCACGCTTGAGTGACCGCCGCATTAGCTTGGATGTGAGTGATTCTGCTCGCGCTTGGCTTGCGGAGCATGGCTACGATCCAGTTTATGGTGCTCGTCCGTTGCGTAGATTGGTTCAAACGGAAATTGGCGATCAACTTGCGCGATTGCTGCTTTCTGGCAAGGTGCATGATGGCGCTCGCGTAGTTGCGGATTGTGAGAATACTAGCGACCATGTAACTCTCAAGATTGCGTAATATATGCACTATTTAATGTAGTCAAATAAAACAAAGCGTGCTGTTTATTGGATTATTTTCCATTAGACAGCACGCTATTTTTGTATCTAAATAAAAAATATTTGTAGAAGGAACTTGAAATAAAAAGGTGGAATCCCCCTTAATTTTTCAAGTTATTGCTGATAATTGGCATTATAGGATATGCATATCTTTTAAAATTTTAATTGGTTTTTATAAAAATCTATTTTTTTTTCATATTAAATTATCATAAAATATATGTACTTATTCAAGGCTGAATACGTTATGAAGCAGATTGAAAATGGAGATACGAATATGTTCGCAAAGAAAGGATTTGCAATAGTTGCGCTTGCTACTATTGTTTATGCTGTGCCAATTTCAGCTTATGCTCAGATGAGTGGTTCTGTAGTTGGAATAGACAGAGAAAATATACGAAGTTGTAGGTAAGTAGTCTAGTTATTAAGTGGTGAGATATGCAACAAGAATCATTTATGGGCTCAGATGTGCAACTTGTTAATGTGAATTTTTCGTATGGGAAAAAACAAATTTTGCATAATCTTTCTATAGATTTATCTTTTGGCATATGTGGTCTTTTGGGGCCAAATGGTGCTGGGAAAACTACTCTGCTTAACGTTATAGCGACGATTTATGCTCCCTCTAGTGGAAAACTTTTTGTTCATGGCTTTGACGTAACTTGTCGTGCGGAAAGGGCTAAAGCTCGGTCAAATATTGGTTATTTGCCACAATCATTTGAACTTATGAATGCATCGAGTGTGTTAAAAAATGTTCAATATGCCGCATGGGCGCGAGGTTTATCGTGGAGCGCTGCGTATCAAGCTGCTTGGAATGCTCTCAAACAGGTTGGCTTGGAAAAACAAGCACATCGCATCGTTGCTAAAATATCAGGAGGTCAGCGTCAGCGTGCTGGTATTGCTTGTGTGATTGCTAGTCAGCCTGCAGTACTAATACTTGATGAGCCTACTGTTGGTTTAGATCCTGAGCAGCGTATTGATATTCGTAATTTTCTTAAGTCTTATTCGCAAAAGCATACTGTTATTGTTAGTACACATTTAGTAGAAGATTTAGCAGTAATTGCGGATCGGGTTATAGTTCTTAATGAAGGAATTATATTGCTTGATGGGAAAATGGATAATCTTCTTCAGTATGCTAATCGTGAAGATCTTATGGTAACTCCATGGGAATCAGGATATAGGCATTTGCTATCTAAATTTCATAAAAGTGAGTAGTAGCAGTAACTGGATATGTATAGTTTCTTATTTTGTTAATGTGGTAGTGAGTAGGGATGTGATTAAATATGCGTCAATATTCTAACTTTTTAACTGAATTCAGATTTTTTACGAAAAGTCATAAGAAGTGCACGATTGTTTCACATATTATGTCCCCATTATCTCTAATAAGCAGTTGTATTTTTAGCTTATTTTTGATTGCATATCCTATTTTTTTGGGTGTGGCAAATTTTTTAGCGCATAATAATAATTATGCGCTTTGGTTAAGAATTGATGTCACATGGATGCATTGTTTGTCTGATATTGTTGCTTGCATTTTTGGCGCATGGTGTTCATGTAAAGCTTGCTCGCCCAGATGTTTGGTCAATTCTGCGTGGTGTGCAGGAAAATCAGCCAGTCGTTACGCTATTCCTATACTAAAAGGCGCTATACTGTGCAGTTTGTTATATTGCGTAAGTATATTGCCAACAGTAATTCAGAGTGATGTAAATATTACAAATTTTCCGTATTTTCCACTATTGTGTGGAGGCGTGACGCCGAGTGCATTTTTTGCAATTGGTTTTACTTTAGGGGTAATTATTGGCAATCGTTGGGCAATTGTATTATCAGCTTTATTATCTTTTGCAATAATTTGGTGCTGTATTTATGGCGTCATTATAATGCATAATGGCGTTATCCCTCAGGGAGATATTTTTCCTAGATATTGGGGTAGTAGTTTATACGCAATACTTCCAGTGTCGGATGCTGGTATTGGTGCTGAGCCTGGTTTGCGAATGAACCCATGGTTGGTGACTTTGCGCATATTCTTTGTGTGTGTTGTTATCGTTTCATGCATTCTTTGTTGCGCGCATATTAGATATTTTTGGCAAAAGGGATCTTATTGGTGCATAAAAGCAATAAGTATTTCTTTAATTATGCCAATAGTATGTGCTTGTTGTATAGCTATGTGGGGTCCAAAACCTTGGATTCGCTCTGGACCTTTTGTGCCTCAGTGTACGACGTTTAAAGATACTGCTTTTTCTGTTTGTGTACATCCTGAAGAAGCTTATATTCGTAAACTTCGTGCTGTTAAACATTTGAAAACTGTTGCTTCTTGGTTTCCTAAGAATCAGAGAGATTCGCAAGGCAAAGGAATTGTGCTTGTGCTTGGAAATGCGTTTACTCCAACAAATACTGAAAAATCTTGGAATCTTACTAATAGTGGTTTAATAAAGTTACGTAATCTTAAAGCTACTGTTATTCAACAACAAACAGATACATTTGTTAGGCGTTCTGAGAAATATGGTGATATGACTGGTATCGCTCAAGAAGTGTTACAAAGATTTGTGCCTGCAAAATGTGCATCAAATGCTATGAAAGAAGTATATGTAAAAAAGAATCTTGATTCAAACGCTTCTGTTACAGCATTTTTGCTTGCTCAGCTTCCTTCTCGTATAAGTAATGATGTGTATGGGTCATATGGATTTATTCCAGGTGAAGCAAACGATAAAGTGGCTATGAGTATTAATAATGCTGATGATGCTAAGCTGAAACAATTTGTAAAAAATCATGTTAAAGAACTTAATCAATGCCGCATAACTCCACAACAAGTCTTATCGGAACTTGGTGATAAGCATGAAAAATAATTTTCGCGCTTGGCTTGAAGGTAGGCATTATATTGTTGCAATCGTTGCAATTTTATTGTCCGTAGTCCTTCCCTCTTTAATGCTTGTTATATTCAGATCATTTGTAACGCAGTTGCCAGTTTATGTTGGTTATATTTGTTTGCCGGATTCTGCTAATGTGCATAATGCGGTAGGAGGTATAACGTTTCAATGTCAATCTGGTAGTAGTGTTGTTAATTTTGTTGTTCCTCTGTATGAAGTTATTGTAGTTGGGTTTATTGCCGCGGCATTCGTTTGTCTTGCTCCGATTATGGTATCGTGGGAACGTTTCGTGATGAAAAGGTTGCGAATATATGCATTGAGTGCTGCTTTATTGTGTTTGTTTGTTTCATTTGGCGCTTCAGTGTTGATTGTTCGTATAGTTGACTTGCAGCTATTTAGTACATTGCAGATGATTTTAGGTAATGCGTGGATTGATATTGTGCTCATAATGATTGGATTAGCCTGTTTTGGAAGGTTTTACGGTCTTGCATTTGGTGTCTTTTTAGTGGTGATGAATATTGCTACACAAGGTTTGCAAAGTAAAATTGGATTGATTTTGCGATGGTATCCTTCTGGAACTTTGCCTGTAATTCCTGGACAATCCATATTGTTATACGTCATTGTTGTGCTTACTGTAATTGCAGTTTGCCTATGGAGCGGCACGTGTGGACGTGGATTGCTTTATTTTGAACGTGCTTAAAAGACGTGTCTAATTATGTTTCAAAAGTCAACTCAATAGTGTTTAATAGAACGTATGTTCGATAATATTGTGATGTTTGTTTTAATGGTGGTTGCTGTCGTAATAACCGCCATTGTTGTGCTGGCTATTGTTAAGCACAACAATGGAACGCAAGGCTCTAATGGCGTAAGCCAACGCGAATTTAACGAATTGCGCTCGCAGTATGAACAAGCGCGCGCTCAAGCGCAGGAAAATGGCAATCAAGCTATACGGTATCGCACTCAAGCAGAGCAGCTTGCTGAGCGATTGAAATTTGTGGAGTCTGAGCTGCTAAAAGCGCAGCAAGCAGAACAATTGCGAGTGAATCGCGAAGAACAATTGCGTGCAGAGCGAGAAGAACGCGAACGATTAAATCGTGAAAAAACTTTGAAAGAGCAAGGTAAAGTCTTGGAAGCGCTTGCTCCAGTAAAAGACAATCTTGAAGCTCTGAAGAATAAAGTTTCGCAGATTGAAGAAGGACGCAAGCAAGAAATGGGTGTGCTGAGCACTCAGCTTAAAGGCTTAAGCGAGCAGCAAACAAGGCTTGACCGCGAAACTAGTTCGCTTTCTGCAGCATTGCGTAATAACAAGGTTCGCGGAGCTTGGGGTGAGGCTCAGCTAAAGAATATTGTGGAATCTGCAGGTTTGCTTGAGCACGTTGATTTTGATACGCAGGTTGTTGTAACTGGAGTAAATGGCGAACAGCAGAGGCCAGATATGGTTGTGCATCTGCCAGGAGGCAAAACAATTCCAGTTGATGCAAAAGTTCCATATGCGGATTATCAGCGTGCTTGCGAAATCCCAGATAACGCAAGTGACGAAGAATTAGCTAGAAGGAGCGAGCTTCTAAAAGCGCACGCTAAGGCTTTGCGAGAGCATGTTAGAGTATTAGGAGCTAAAGCGTATTGGCAGGCTTTTGAAACAGCACCAGACTTTGTAGTTGCATTTATTCCAAACGAAGCGTTGCTTCAGGCGGCTCTTGAAGCGGATCCAACGCTTATGGATGATGCCTTTGCGCAAAAAGTAGCACTCACTTCCCCAGTTACTTTGTGGGCTGTGCTTAAGTCTGTTGCGTACGCATGGCAGCAGCAAAGTCTTACAGATGATGCGAAAGAACTTTTCGATTTATCTAGAGAATTGTACGATCGCTTTGCGGTTCTTGGAGAAAATGCTTCAAAACTTGGCGTATCTTTGGCAAGAACAGTTGCAGCTTACAATAAGTTTGCTTCCTCGCTTGAGTCGCGAGTGTTGGTAACAGCGCGTAAACTTCAGAAGTTAGATCAAAGTAAAGTTATTGCTTCAATAGATCTTATAGATTCTGATAAAGCTGATGTTAAAGAGCTGAGTGCTCCGGAAGTATCAGTAGAAGATCGTTAAGCATAAAAACATTAAAGCATCAAAAATTGAACAACTCTAAATGCTAAGGAGTGCAAAATGACAGAATTACAAGAAGAGCGCGCGGAACTTAAGCGCATGCTTTGTGCGGATATGAGTGCGAAACCATTTAGTGAACTGTTTTCTGTTACATTTGCTCAGCGCGGCTCCAAGTTGGTTGGTGATGTTCTTTTTGATGCAATTGAGAAAGCTGGGTATTCGTTAGAACGCGATGTTGACGCAGTTGGAGCGTTAACTGCTGCTGCAGTGCCTATGGTTTTTGCGCTTATTCATGCTGCAGAACGTAAAGGAATTGCACTCGACGGCTTTGTTATGGATTTTGTTTTCCCTGCAACAAAAGGTCCGTCAGTTAAAGGCAAGCGAGTATTGTTATTTGACTCTTGGCTTTCTGAAAAATCGTATGTTCAAACTTCTTCGCTTGTGACTTTACGACACGGAAATGAATTAAGTCTTGATTTTGGCATTGTTAATCAGCAAGGTGCGCAAATTCTTGCTATAGTTGCATTAATTGGTGGTGTTGACGCCGACGAACAAGGCACAAGGCATCTTCAATTAGTAAATCCAATAAGTGAGGAGAGTACTAAAATGGCATTTGTTCAAGCTTTCAGTGAAGAAGAATTACGCGCAGATGCAAATCACGAAGATTGCTGCAACGATCATTGCTGCGGCGGTCATTGCAAAGTAGAGTGCACGGGCGATTGTGCTCACGATGGCTGCACTGAGCCATGTTGCGAAGACAATTGCTGCGGCGGTCATTGCAAAGTAGAGTGCACGGGCGATTGTGCTCACGATGGCTGCACTGAGCCATGTTGCGAAGACAACTGCTGTGGCGGTCACTGCAAGTCAGACTGCACAGGAGATTGCGTAACAGACGGCTGCCAAGACTAGCTGCAAAGACTAGCTGCCAATACTAAGCAAAAGTATTAAACGGAGCAAAACTTATACATGCACGAACCGAATCCAATTACTTTGGCTGCAAAAGCTTCCGATGAGCCAGAATTCCGACCTATAGGAGTTGGCCCATGGGAAGAAGAACATCCAGGTGAGCCTCGTCCAGATAATCCAGAATCGCCAAATTACGATGTGCGGTTTAGCGCTGAATTACTAGACGAAGGCGACCAGCGTAACGTCTTAGATTGCTACCGATACTGGAAAGTAGAAGATATAAAAGCGGATCTCGATTCTAAAGGCCGTCATGAGTTTGAAGTAGCTGTAGAAAATTGGACTCACGATTTCAACATAGGCTCTATGGTTCGCACTGCAAACGCGTTTACTGCGAAAAAAGTGTATATCGTAGGGCCTCATAAATGGAATCGCAAAGGCTCGTTAATGACTGAGCTTTACCAATACGTTGAGTGCTGCCCAACTATTGAAACTCTAGTAACTAATTGGCGCGAAAATATAGCACGAGAAACAGAAGAAGCGCATCAACTTTTGCTTAAAGCACAAGCAGATGGCAATAAAGAAGCCGAAAAAATCGCAAATATCAAGGAACAAGACGCTAAAAACGCTCGCGTTATAGCGCTCGATATTATTCCAGGCGCAGTTGCTATGGAAACCTACAAGTTCCCTAAACGTTGCCTTATGCTTTTTGGCGCGGAAGGTCCTGGTCTTTCTAAAAAAGCACTAAAAATGGCGGATGACGTTGTTTACATTTCGCAATTTGGCTCTGTTCGCTCGCTAAACGCAGGAGCAGCCGCAGCTGTTTCCATGCACGCGTGGATTGCGCAACATGCAGCACCAAATTGCTGAATCTTAATAAGAGATTAATTAAAATTTCATCAGCAAGATCTCAACAAAAATATTAATCAAAATGCAGCAGCCTGTACTCATAAACACTTACATTTTAGGTGTATTTTTTTTTATTTGTGATATTGTTAATTTATGTTAGAATTTCAACATATTACAAAGCGTTTCGGCGCAAAAACAGCGCTTAACGACGTTTCTTTCGTCGCCGAAGACGGCAAAGTCACAGGCTTTTTAGGACCTAATGGCGCTGGTAAATCTACCACCATGCGTTGCGCGTTAAATCTTATTCATGCCAATAGTGGTACTTCTCTTATTGACGGAAAACCTTACGCAAAAATCGTATCCCCAATGACAGAAGTTGGCGCAGTTCTTGACGCAAAGTCTGCTCACAGGGGCCGTACGGCTTACAATCACCTGTATTCATTGGCTTTAACTCACGGAATATCAAAAAAGCGCGTTGACGAAGTGATTGATATTACTGGATTATCAAGTGTTAAAACCCGCAAAGCAGGATCTTTCTCGCTTGGTATGAGCCAGCGTCTTTCCATTGCGGCGGCTCTTTTAGCAGATCCGCACAATCTTATTTTGGACGAGCCAATTAACGGCTTAGATCCAGAAGGCGTTAAGTGGGTTCGTGAATTATGCAAGTATTACGCAAGCGAAGGCCGTGCAATACTTCTTAGCTCGCACTTAATGAGCGAAGTTGCGCTTACTGCAGATAACCTTGTGATTATTGCGCATGGCGAGATTTTGAAGCGCACAACGGTTCAAGATTTTGTTGACGCACATTCGCAGCACGCTGTGCGACTTGTAACTCCAGAAGGCGAAAAGCTAAAGCAAGTGCTTGCTCAAAATCATCCTGAGTGCAAGATTTTGCCAGATAATCGCACACCTCAAGACGTTCAAGAAGGCGAACTTTTTAGAATAACAGATTGCGAACTAAGTCAGATTGCGCGAGAAATTGCGGATAATCAAATTTTGGTATATCAGCTTAATTACGAGCACGCGTCACTTGAGGAAGCATATTTGGCTCTTACACACGGTCAAGAGCAGTATGTAACGAAGGCTGTTCCTAGCAGCGGCTCGAAGCCGAGTGAACAAAAGCCGAGTGAACAAAACGTAGAGCAATCTAATAATGAGGAGAGTGCAAAATGAGTGAGCAAGTAGCAAATCAACAAGTGCAATCTTCTGAGTTCAACGCACACCAATCCAACGCGTACAAAACAGGCCGCAGCATGAACGCTCAACACTTGCGCCTAACATTTATGCACACGCTTAAATCCGAGATTGTTAAGTTGCGCGGACTTGCATCCACCTGGTGGTGCATGGCATTAACAATTGTTTTGCCAGTAATCTTTAGCTTTATTATAGCGATTGTGCAAAAAGCAATGTCTAAAGTTGACATTAAGAATGGAGCAAATCAAGGCAAATCAAGCGCTGCAATTACTGTTGGGCCGAGCAATAAAAGTAGCCTTATTGCATCTCAAGATAGCATTTTCCACTTAGTTATTAGTTTTGCTTCTGTATCTTTGATTGTTCTAGCGATTTTTGCAGTGCTTGCTGTAACCGCGGAGCATTCTACAACTTCGATTCAGGCTTCTCTTACTGCTGTACCTAGAAGGGGTATGTTCTTTACGGCTAAATTTATTGCTGTTGCAATCTACGTTTTTGTAGTGCAACTTATTGCAATGGCAGTTTCGCTAGGCGCTGCAGAATTAGCCTTTATAGGAGACAACACTTCTGGATTATCTGGAAGCAACGCGTGGAAATTGCCTCTTACGCTGTTTCTTGGCGCTCCTGCAATTATGGTTGTTGTAGCAGCAATGGCGTACGGCTTTGGCATGATTTGCAAGTCAACTGCTGGCGGAATTATGTGCGTTATTGGAGCCGTGATGATTTTGCCTAGTGTTCTTAGCATTATTATGTTTGCAAGCAATTTCGCGAAGTGGAATTCAATACTTATACAGCTTTTGCCAGCCACAGCGGTGGAGAAATTCTTGGGCGGCTCCCCTAATTCGGGTGCACAGCTTCCACCAAACGCATATGTTTTTACATGGTGGCAATCAGGCTTGGTGGTTCTTGCTTGGGGCGTAGTCATGTATGCAATTGGCCACGTTGTGGAAAAGCATCGCGATATTTAGCGCGATATCTAAAATATTTAAATATTCTGCAAATAATATTTTGCAAAAACAATAAGGGCTTTATCTCGTAACTGACTACAAGATAAAGCCCTTTCCTGTGTTTACTTTTCTATTTTTCTATTTATGAATTCAGTCGTTCTTTACAGTTTCAGCAACGCGAGGCCACAAGGTTGTGCCCCAGTTGCTAATAGTACGCTGACGAACTAGTGGCAAATCAGAACGGTCATATACTGTGCGCCATGGTTCCCAAACCAAACCAGTCTTTTCAACCAACTTGATTCGTAGATTGCGTACATTTCCTTTGAACTGAATAGTGGTGTTGAAGTGAGCTGTACGATACTTACCATTGCCTTCCCAAGCGCGAGAACGCACGTAAGGAGTGCCGTCAATTTCGGTGCCGTACTCATCCCAGTAGATGTAGTAGCGAGCTACATAAGCTCCACGGTGGTCCAAAGTCAAGTAGCCATTGCGATAAGAAGAAACCTTCGTTTCAATATAATCGCTGTTGGATTGCAAAGTTGCTACTTCGTTATCCTTGACGAAGGAAGTGGTGTATGCAATTGGAACCGCTGGGCTAGAGGTGCTCAAATTTGCACCTTCCTGAATCAAAGCCTTAAGCGTATCGATATTGCCTGTAATAACTTTAGCTGCACCATTAGCGCTGCCACCAAGAATCACTGCAGTAACAGAAGTATTCTGGAGAATGCGATGGAATTCGGTGTTTGGCTTGATTTCTACGCCCTTAATTGCTGCTTCTACCGCAGCCTGGAAATCAGTGCTCTTGCTGGTGGTATCGAACTTTACGTACATTGAGCGACCATAAGCTACGTTTGACACGTAAACTGGTGGGCGCTTGTTGTCAACGCCACGGTTCTTCAAGCTGTCTGGCGTAGTGCAAGGAGCAAAGAAATCTGCTGGGCTATCTGGTGCATCAACGCTTACGGTGTAGTAAGTTTGCTTGAAGTTCACAATTTGAGTCTGCTTCTCACCCTTGTGTACTGCATCGAAATCAATCTTCAGCGGAACACCAATCTTGGCAAAATCAGCACCAAACTTAGCCTTGAGCTGGTTCATGCTTTGTGCGCTTGCAGAATCGTACTGCATGCGAGCTGCAACATGATGACTTGCTCCATATTGTGCATTCCACTTAGAAACTAAGCCGTTCACTGCGGAAGTTACAGAGCTCTTGGTTGGGCGCTGAACAGTTACAGCACTTTCGCCGCCGTGGAATCCCGGCAAATCAACGCTCAACGTTATTGGAGCGCGGTTTGCAGAAATCAGGCTTGGCATATTGTCCATCAAATTCTTATCAGCACGGAAAAGAGCACCTGGGTATACGCGATCATCGTTGGCGGAAGTAACCGACAAATTTGAAGTTGTATTGGTGATGTTCTTCTTCTGATGCTCAACAACAACGAATTCACCGTTCTTGTTGAAGCTGTCGCTGGAGAATTTGTTCTCAATGGTTTCGCCATGACGGGCGAGAATGTTTGTTTTATCGTATTGCAAATCCCACAAATAATTATTCAACGAGTCTTTCTTAGCTGCGCAAGATGTAGCTGGTTCAGAATCCTTAGCGGAAGGAGCGGCCATTGCTGGTGCTGCTAAGCATTGTGGAACAATAGTTGCGCCCGCGAGGAGCAACATTGCTGCATTACGGTAGAACTTTGTACTCTTCATATGTATCCTTATATTATGATATTTTCTGTTATTTTTTATGAGATACCGTAACTTATTTGCTTCTATGCATGGCATGCTTCGCTACATTAGCTTAATATCTCATAGCATCTTATTATTACATGCTTTTTTATTTCTGGGATAGTGAAATAAAACAAATTTTTTTATTCTGCAAATAAACGTATGAAGAAGGTTGGAATGCCAACATTCTTTTATTGAATTATTTACATTTCATGGCGTGTTGACATGCATAGACCTTCGTTTTCACATATTTTATACTCGTTAATTTTATGAAAACTGTATGTGACAATAATTGTTATTTCGCTTATTGTCTCACTAATAAAATTTTTTTAATATTACACATAATTTTCCCTAGAAAATATGGATCGACAATCATGTTCTAAAATTGGGAAAATATTTCTACAGTAACGTGTGTAAATCTTTTATCAATATTGCTTTTTTCTTCTATAAGAAGGTCACGCATCACACATATAGTTGAGGTTATGCCTACATTCACACGCGAAGAAATTGAGCATTTGGGTGTTTTGTCCCAGATTGCTTTAAGCGACGAAGAAATCAGTCGCTTGCAAGGCGAATTAAACGTCATTGCAGAATCTATTAACAAAGTGCAGGAAGTTGCTGGCGAAGATGTGCCACCTACTGCAAATCCAGTACCTCTTGAAGCGTATTTGCGCCCAGACGAGCCTGCTACGCCATTGACTCAAGAAGAAGCGCTTTCTGGCGCTCCTAGAAGTGAGTCTGGCATGTTTGTAGCACCTCGAATTTTGGGGGAGGAATAAAACATGACTAATACTCAAGATTTAGTAAAGCTTTCTGCTGCCGATATGGCAAAGGCTGTAAAAGCTAAAGAAGTCTCTAGCCGCGAACTTGTTGAAGCTCACTTGGCAGTAATCGAAGCAGCCGAACCAGAAATCAAAGCATTCTTGCATGTTTCTGCAGATATTGCTCTTGAGCAGGCAGATGCTTTTGATGCTAAGAACGCTAAGGGTGAGACTGAAGGATTGCCTGAGCTTGCAGGTGTTCCAATTGCCATTAAAGACATGATTGTTACTAAGGGCATTCCAACTACTGCAGCCTCTAAGATTCTTGAAGGCTGGGTTCCACCTTACGATGCTACTGTTATTGAAAAGCTCAAGGCAGCTGGCATGCCAATTCTTGGCAAGACTAACCTAGATGAATTTGCTCAAGGTTCTTCTACCGAGCATTCCGCTTACCAAACCACTTGCAACCCTTGGGATACTGAGCGCGTTCCTGGCGGTTCTGGCGGCGGTTCTGCAGCTGCTGTTGCTGCATTCGAGACTCCTATTGCTTTGGGTACAGATACTGGCGGCTCTATTCGTCAGCCAGGCGCTTTAACTGGTACTGTTGGCGCAAAGCCAACTTACGGCGGAGTTAGCCGTTTTGGCGCAATCGCCATGGCAAGCTCGCTTGATCAGATTGGCCCTGTTTCTCGTACCGTTCTTGACTCTGCACTTTTGCAGGAAATCATTGGCGGCAACGATAAGCGCGATTCAACTTCGATTCCTGCTCCTGTTCCTCCAATGGCTCAGGCTGCGCGCGAGGGTGCTCGCCGTGATTTGAAGGGCGTAAAGGTTGGTCTTGTTAAAGAGCTTAGCGGAGAAGGCTTCCAGCCAGGCGTTGAAGCACGCTTTAATGAGGCTGTGCAATTGCTTAAGGATATGGGCGCAGAAGTAACAGAAGTCTCCTGCCCTCATTTCCCTTATTCTTTGGCTGCTTACTACATTATTATGCCTTCCGAAGTTAGCTCTAATTTGGCTCGCTACGATGGCATGCGCTACGGTTTGCGCGTAATGCCACCAGCAGACAAGCCTCAAACTGCTGCAAACATGATGGCTGCAACTCGCGAAGCTGGCTTTGGCGACGAAGTAAAGCGCCGTATTATTCTTGGCACTTACGCACTTTCCGCCGGCTACTACGATGCTTGGTATGGCTCTGCGCAAAAGGTTCGTACGCTTATTATTCGCGACTTTGAAGAAGCGTTTAATAAGGTAGATGTTCTAGTCTCTCCAACAAGCCCTACAACGGCATTTAAGTTTGGCGAGAAGATGAACGATCCACTCTCCATGTACATGAACGATATTGCTACGATTCCTGCAAACATGGCTGGCGTTCCAGCTTTGAGCCTCCCAGCTGGCTTAAGCGACGATGCCCTGCCTGTTGGTATTCAGATTATTGCTCCGCAATGCCATGATGAAAAGATGTACAAGCCTGCAGCAGCGTTGGAAGCAGCGCTCGAAGAAAAGTGGAGTGGCCCAATCTGGAAGTCGCTTAAAGCTGGTTGGCTCGATTCATTGGCTAAGTAAAGTGAAATAAAGCTTAAGTAAGAAGGATTCTCATGGCTGAAAAACTTATGAAATACGCCGATGCTGTGGAGCAATTTGACCCAGTTTTCGGCTTGGAAACTCACGTTGAGCTTTGCACGCGCACAAAGCTGTTCTGCCCAGCAGAAGTATCTTTTGGTGGCGAGCCAAATACTCAGCTAACTCCTGTAAGCCTTGGTTTGCCAGGCTCTTTGCCAGTTGTAAACAAGACTGCAGTTGATTACGCGATTAAGCTTGGCTTAGCGTTGCATTGCGAGATTGCTGAGTGGAGCCAGTTCGCTCGTAAGAACTACTTCTACCCAGATATGCCTCGCGATTACCAGATTTCCCAGTACGATAAGCCTACTAACGGCAACGGTTACTTGGACGTTGAGCTGGAAGACGGCACCGTGTTCCGCGTGCCGATCGAACGTGCTCATATTGAGGATGATGCTGGCAAGAATACTCACGTTGGCGGTGCTGACGGTCGTATTGAAGGCGCAAATCATTCTTTGGTTGATTACAATCGTGCAGGCGTGCCTTTAATTGAGATTGTAACTAAGCCAATCGAAGGTGCGGGTAGCCGCGCTCCAGAAATTGCTGGTGCTTATATGCGTGCTATTCGCGATATTGTTCGCGCTCTTAACATTTCCCACGCTCGTATGGAGCAGGGCAATATGCGTGCTGACGTGAACGTTTCGCTTCGTCGCAAGTCGACTGATCCATTTGGTACGCGTTCCGAAACTAAGAATGTGAACACATTCCGCGGTATTGAAAAGACGCTGCAATATGAGATTCGTCGTCAGGCTGCTATTTTGAGCGAAGGTGGCGAGATTTTGCAGGAAACTCGTCACTGGGATGAAGCAACTCAGACTACTGCTGGCGGTCGTGTGAAGTCGGATGCTGACGATTATCGCTACTTCCCAGATCCTGATTTGGTTATGCTTCATATAACTAAAGAGCATATTGAGCGCATGAAGGCCGAAATGCCGGAAATGCCTCGCGAGCGCCGTAACCGTTTGCAAAGCGAATGGGGTATTAGCGATCTTGAAATGCGAGATATTCTTAACGCGGATGCTCTTGATTTGGTTGAAGAAACCGTTAAGGCTGGTGCAAGTGCTGCTGGTGCTAAGAAGTGGTGGCTTGGTGAGCTTGCTCGCGAAGCAAACACTCGTGGCGTGACTTTGGAAGAATTGCCTATTACTCCGCAAGATGTGGCTGAAGTTGAAAAGCTAATTGCAGATGGCAATCTTAACGATAAGCTCGCTAAGCAAACTGTTGCATGCGTTTTGGCTGGCGAGGGTAAGCCTGATGAAGTTGTTAAGAAGCACGGATTCAAGGTTATGAACGACGACGGCGCTTTGGAAGCTGCTGTTGACGCTGCTCTTGCTGCTGATCCTGAAGTTGCAGAAAAGCTTAAGGCTGGAAATATGAAGCCGATGGGCGCAATTATTGGCGCTGTTATGCGTGCGACTAAAGGTCAGGCTGATGCTAAGGCTGTTACTAAGATCGTGATGGCAAAGATTAAAGGCTGATTTAAATTTTAGTTAGATTAAAATTTAGCTAGAAAAGAATAGTTTATAGATGCACTTTTTGCATTTTATGCTTTGCGTTTTAACCTTGTGTTTTATAGCATTGTGTAGAGTGCAAAAAGTGTAATCTTATATTGTAGTTGCTTACGCATTTGTATTTTGCTTATGCTTTTTGTAGAACTTTTTGTAACGCAAGGTCAATTAGGTACAGGAAACAGGTGAATATGCAGGAAGTCAATGCTGACTCTACAAACTCTCGAGAGTTACCAGAAAGTATTGTAATTCCGTCAATACGCGGCGAGATGGCTCGTCTTAGGCAAGCAACCATCGAAGATTTAGCGAGGATGGATTCATTACATGCTTTTGATGGTGCGGCTGTTATAACTGGCAAGGATTCACAATCTGAACGTGCTATGGTTCATGCGTGGGTTGAGCGTTCTGTGCAGTGGTCTTTGGGCAATAATGATAAAAGTATGTCTGATTATGCTGGGGTTGTTGGAGATGCTCAATCACGCCCAACAATCGCATGGTCAATTGTGCCAGATCTTATTGATGACGCTAAAAATACCAATGGCGATATTATTGGAATGATTTTTTTGATCGACATTGATGGTTGGTCTAAATCCGCTAGAATTCAGGTGATTCTAGGACGCGATTATAGGGGTCGTGGGTATTCTAGAGATGCAATGCCTAGAGTTATGACGTATGGTTTTGCTCCAGACACAGTTGGTTTAGCATTGCATAGGATTTGGGTTGGTGTTCCAGCAGCGAATACGCGTTCTCTTTCTGTTTATCAGTCTCTTGGTTTTGTAAAAACTGGAACAGCTAGAGATGCTTTGTGGGATTCACAAAATCAAAAATATCAAGATTTTGTTGTTATGGACACTCTCGTAGATGAATATGATGCCATTCGTTCTTTAGACGCTTTTGGTCTGCACGTTATTGAAGATAATCCTGGTGTTTGTGAAGCGCTAAGTGCGCATGAGCATTCAATTGCAATACCTGTTAGCAAAGATAATTCCGACGAATCGTGGCCGTATAATGCGGCTACAGTCAAAGAAGATTCTTCTAAACGTGCATGGTGGCGTATTATAGGACGCGGTCGTAAGCGTAACACTAATGGCAATAATGCGGAAGGGAAGCGATGAGCGCTGAAGATCTCGACAATTACGAAACTGACGCCGAGCTTGCGTTGTACAAGGAGTATCGTGACGTTATTAAGCTTTTTACGTATGTTGTAGAAACTGAGCGACGATTCTATTTGGCAAACAAGGTGGATTTTAACGTGCGTTCTGCAGGTCAAGATGTGTATTTTGACGTGCAATTAACAGACGCTTGGGTGTGGGACGTTTACCGCCCTTCGCGGTTTGTGAAAAACGTTCGTATTGTTACGTTTAAAGACGTAAATGTGGAAGAAGTGCAGAAAACAGATATCGATATTCCAGAATCTATCGCATGATAAGAGTATGCTAGTAAAGCTTATGTTTAGATTTTAATATAGATACGTGCTTGCAATTTTGCGATTTTGACTTTATAAAGCGTCTTTTAGGTATGGAGGAAAATTGACTGATACACAATCCCAGAAACAATCTGTAGTGATTATTGGTGGCGGTCCGGCAGGGTTGACGGCTGCATGGGAGCTTGTAAAAGATGGCGGAGCTAGCCGCTACGATGTAACTGTTCTTGAAGCATCTAAAGAGTTTGGCGGAATTTCTCGCACTGTAAAATACAACGGAAACCGCATGGATATTGGCGGTCACCGATTCTTCTCTAAAGATGATCGAATTATGCAATGGTGGCGAGATATGCTGCCACTTCAAGGCGCTCCTTCTTACGACGACAAAAAACTTGGCAGACACCACGATTTAGAGAATGGCGGCCCAGACCCAGAAGTCGAAGATGAGGTTATGCTTAAGCGTCATCGCGTTTCTAGAATCTTCTGGAATCATCATTTCTTCGACTACCCTATCTCTCTTTCTGCGTCTACTTTGCGCTCTATGGGCTTTGTTCTTACTATGAAGGTTGGTTTTAGCTACCTTTGGTCTATGATTCACAAGTTGCCAGAAACAAACCTCGAAAACTTCTACATTAATCGCTTTGGCAAAAAGCTGTATTCTATGTTCTTTGAGGGCTATACCGAGAAGCTTTGGGGAAGGCATCCAAGTCAGATTTCTGCAGATTGGGGTGCTCAGCGAGTTAAGGGTTTGAGCATTGTTGAAGTTTTAAAGAATGCTTTCTCTAAGCTTATGCCGAAAAAGAAGGCAAATCAGGA
This sequence comes from Gardnerella sp. c11Ua_71, assembly GCF_055818025.1. Lineage (NCBI taxonomy): Bacteria > Bacillati > Actinomycetota > Actinomycetes > Bifidobacteriales > Bifidobacteriaceae > Gardnerella > Gardnerella sp. c11Ua_71. The sequence continues at coordinate 44,814 of NZ_JARFVR010000005.1, forward strand.
AGTTGAAACTTCACTGATTGAAGAATTCTGGTATCCTAAGCTTGGTCCTGGTCAGCTTTGGGAGACTGTTGAACGTCGTTGCCGTGAAAATGGCGCTACTGTTTTAACAGATGCAAAAGTTGTTGCTATTAAACAGTGCGACGGTAAAATTTCTAGTGTTGTCGTTGAAAATCAAGATGGTTTGCAGCAAGAACTTCATGCGGATCAGTTTATTTCTTCTATGCCAATAAAAGATTTGGTTGCAGCTATTGAGCATGGCGCCGAAGGAAATGAGTCTGTGCAGGTTCCAGCCGAATTACAACGAGTTGCTAAAGGCTTGCCTTACCGTGATTTCGTAACCGTTGGACTTCTTGTTAAGCGTATGCGTTTGCGTAATACGACTGATATTCCAACGTTAGGTAACCCTCCTATTGTGCCTGATTGCTGGATTTATGTGCAGGATCCAGGATACAAAGTTGGTCGTTTGCAAATCTTTAACAACTGGAGCCCATATCTCGTTAAGGATGTTGACAACACTGTGTGGATTGGTCTTGAATACTTCTGCAATGAGGGCGATGATTTTTGGAATATGAGCGACGAAGAGGCTCGTAAATCTGCGATTGATGAGCTTACTCGTATGCAGGTTATTGATGGCGAAGATGATGTTTTGGATGCGCATCGTGAGCGTGTTCCAAAGGCTTATCCAGCTTACTTCGATACTTATGCTCAGATGCCTGAGCTTGTTAAGTATTTGGATGGTTTTGGTAACTTGTATTGTGTTGGTAGAAATGGTCAGCATCGTTACAATAATCAGGATCATTCTATGGCTACTGCTATTGAAGCCGTGTCTAATATTAACAGTGGAAAACAGTCTAAAGATAATGTTTGGTCTGTTAATACAGAAAAGTCATATCACGAAAAGAAGTAGCGTTTTTTCTTTTTGCCACGCCGTGTTGTTGTGAGTCGCATGAGTGTAGTAGCATACATTTATCAGCGATTAAGTCACATTGTTATGTGCTTATCGTTGTATTCACAACGGATTTTTCCGAAATCTTCCATGTAAAGCTCCAAGTAGTTTGTTTCTTGGGGTTAGGGAAAGGTATAACTGTGGCAACAAGCCAAAATCTTGATGATATGAAGCTTTCTGAGCTTAAGGATCTTGCGAAGCAAATGGGCTTGCGCGGTACGTCTACAATGCGTAAGCCGGATTTGATTGCTACGCTTACCGCTGCGCGCAATGGTGGGGATGCGCCAGCAGGAGTTAGCGTACATGTTCCTAAAAGCATTGTTAGGGATAGTCGTTCGTCGCTTAATGATGAGGATGAGTCTAAATACGATTCATCTTCATCTTTTAGGTCGCGCCGCAATTTTGATGACGATAGTGGTGAGTCTGCTCGCAAGTCTGCCGATGAGGATTTGTTAGAAAATCTCGGCTTGCCTGATTCTGTTGAATCTTCTGATTCTGATGATTCTGTTGATTCAAATAGAAGCAGTAAGTCTAGGCGTCGTCGTGAGTTTACGCGTGATAATCAATCTCAGCGTCGTCGTCAGTCTGATTTTAAAGATAATTATCGCGGAAATAATTCGGATGATGCAGATGATGCGGAAGATGATCTAGATCAGATTCTTGCTACTTTGCCAAGTGAAAAGTCTTCTGATTCTAACGCAAATCGTGATTCTGAATCTCGCAGGCAACGCGGAGCTTCGCGTTCTAATGGTGATGACGATTATGATACGCATTCAGATAGGAATGACAGGTATCAACGCCGTATGCGTGGCCGTGGACGCGATAGAGATGATTACGATTCCCGCTCGGATCGCTCTGATCATTTAGAGCGTGAAGATCGCCCTACGAGGAATGATCGTTCTGATCGCAATGATATTCGTGAAGACCACGAGTCTCGTGAATCAGCTTCTCGTAGAGAGGAACCAAAAGAAGAGCTTGTTCCAGTTGCTGGTATTGTAGATGTGCTTGAATCTTATGCGTTTGTGCGCACTTCTGGATATTTGCCTGGTCCAAATGATGTTTACGTTTCTATGAGCCAAATCAAAAAGTATGGTTTGCGCAAGGGAGATGCTGTTCAAGGCTCTATTCGTGCTCCTCGCGAAGGTGATCGTAGGAATCAGCGCCAAAAATTTGTTCCTTTGCAAAGCGTTGACAGCATTAATGGCATGAGCGTAGAAGATGCTCAGAATCGTCCACAATTCGCTAAGCTCACGCCTTTGTATCCGCAAGAGCGCTTAAAGCAGGAGACTACGCCAAATCGTATGCTTGGCAGAATCATTGACCTTGTGGCTCCTATTGGTAAGGGTCAGCGTGGTTTGATTGTTTCGCCTCCTAAGGCTGGTAAAACAATCACTTTGCAAAATATTGCGAACGCGATTGCTGTTAATAATCCAGAAGTGCATTTGATGGTTGTTCTTGTAGACGAGCGTCCAGAAGAAGTTACCGACATGGAGCGCACTGTTCAGGGTGAGGTTATTTCTTCTACATTTGACCGTCCAGCATCAGACCACACTACTGTTGCGGAGCTTGCGATTGAGCGTGCTAAGAGGCTTGTAGAGCTTGGCCAAGATGTTGTTGTTCTTCTTGATTCTATGACTCGTCTTGCTCGTGCATACAATATTGCTGCTCCTGCATCTGGTCGTATTCTTTCTGGTGGCGTGGATGCTCAGGCGCTTTACCCTCCTAAAAAGTTCTTTGGTGCCGCGCGAAACATTGAAAATGGCGGTTCTTTGACTATTATTTCTTCCGCTTTAGTGGAAACTGGTTCAAAGATGGATGAAGTTATTTTCGAAGAGTTTAAGGGCACTGGAAACATGGAGCTTCGCTTGAGTCGCGATTTGGCAGATAAGCGCTTGTTCCCAGCAGTGGATATTAATTCTTCTGGCACGCGCCGCGAAGAGTTGATTACTCCTGCTCAAGAATTGCCTATTATTTATCGCTTGAGGCGACTATTTGGCGGACTTGAGCCAGAGCAGGCTTATCAGACTTTGGTGCCACGCTTAAAGAAAACTGCGTCGAATCGCGATTTTCTTGCGGCGATTGTGCAGCAAGCGAATAACTCTACAAATGGCGGGTCGCCAGCAACCGCTGCTTAAGTAGGTTATGTTCGTGTAATTTTATAAATATAACTTTAAAAAATACACTTTAATTACCCCTTGGTTTGATCAATCGAGGGGTAATTTTTATTGTTTATTTTTTAATACTGTTTTTATTACAAACTAATTTTGTGTTTTAAAATAAAAAAATATACGTTTATATATAATTATTTTCCTATAAAATACACTATTCTTGGTAATTTTTACTATTGATAATGCGTATGCAAATAATAAAAATTAAATAATTATAATTACTTGTCAAAAGTTTATTCCTATAAACATTTGATATTTAATGTGAAAAACCGTGATTTTTTATATAATTTTGTTCTTTTTCGTTAAAAAATACGATACGATTGAAGAGACTGCAGGGTAGCGCAATCTGAAATCTACAACAGTATTCAGGAAGATGCGCTGTATGAGGATGGAGGTCGTATGACAGGAAACTCTCATAAGATTGAAAATAATATTCCTTCTGGCTTGAACGCTAATGTGAGCACAGTTGCTCCTATAGATTCTACAGATGCGATTATTGTAGATATTCTTGAACATGATGGTCGTGCAACATTAACCAGACTAGCTAAAGCATCTGGATTATCGGTTTCTGCCGTACAATCTAGAGTACAAAAGCTTGAGCGCAGAGGAATTATCACTGGTTACCGTGCGTTGATTGACTATGAGCGCAGAGGCTTGCCAGTAAGCGCATTTGTTGCTGTAACACCTCTTGACTTTGAGCAAGAAGCATCTGTTCCAGCCAAGTTGAAAGATATTGAAGGTATTGAAGCCTGCTATTCTATCACTGGAAGCCCAAGTTTCATGCTCGTAGTTCGTGTTGCTACACCTAGCAAGCTAGAAGAGCTAATTAACACGATTCATAGGATTGTGCCAGTTAGCACAGAAACAACTATGGTTTTGCAGACTTATTTCGACTAGAAGTAATATGTGTGAATTTCCTAAAGAATCGGTTGGCGCGCGTAAGCATCAGATTGAACCGAGTTGCAATGATTGTAACGATTCAATAAGCGAGATTTTTGCGTTGCGTCAATCGATTGACAATATTGACAATGCAGTTGTTTCACTTCTTGCAGAGCGTTTTAAAGTTACGGAAAAAGTCGGAGAAATAAAAGCTCGCGCAAATCTTGCTGCGGAAGATAAATCTAGAGAAAATCGCCAAGCAAATCGACTTAAAAAAATTGCTGAAGAATCTGGATTAAAAGAAGAAATTGCGCTCGAATATTTACATTTTGTTGTAGCTGCCGCAAAAAAGCGCCATCAAGAAATAAAAGATAGCCAGAAATAGTTAAAAATAGCTACAAATTTAATCAAAAATCTAGTCAAATTTAGTAAAAAATCTAGCAAAATATAAAAAATATGCGCGCTTAGAGTCATAATAAAAATATGACTATTGCAACCGTTGAACGTTACGCACAAATGCTTGATGCCGCCAGCAAAGGTGGATACGCCTACCCTGCAATTAATGTTACTAGCACGCAGACTTTAAATGCTGCACTACAAGGATTTGCAGAAGCGCAAAGCGACGGAATTATTCAAGTATCCGTTGGGGGGTCCGCGTATTTTTCGGGACAGTGCGTAAATAATCGCGTTGTTGGATCAATCGCATTTGCTCAATTCGCACATCAAGTTGCTGCACAATACCCAAACATTACGGTTGCATTGCACACAGATCATTGTGCAGAAAGCTATTTAGATGATTGGATTAAGCCACTTTTAGCCTATGAGGCAGATCAAGTTGCGCACGGCAAAGAGCCGATTTTCCAGTCGCATATGTGGGACGGATCCACAGTTAAGCTTGAACACAATTTAGACGTTGCGGAAGAATTGCTTGAGGCGTCGGCGAAGGCTCATACGGTGTTAGAGATTGAAATTGGGGCCGTGGGAGGCGAAGAAGACGGTCATAGAGCAGACATTGATGAAAAACTATACTCAACGCCGCAGGACGCTATGCGAGTAGTTGAACGATTAGGTTTGGCAGAGAGCGGAAGATATATGGCTGCTTTTACGTTCGGCAATGTGCATGGTGCATACAAGCCTGGTGTTGTTAAGCTGCGACCACAGTTGCTAGACAACATTCAAAGCGCTGTATACAACAAGTACAAGCTTGATTTATTTAATCGCAAGTTTGGTGTGCCAACAAAACCATTCTTATTGGTATTCCATGGAGGTTCTGGATCTACTCCCGAAGAAATTGCGCAAGCTGTAAGCTACGGCGTAGTAAAAATGAACATCGATACAGACACGCAATATGCGTTTACTCGAGCAATAGCAGATCACATGTTCCACAACTACGACTCAGTTCTTAAAATCGACGGAGAAGTTGGAGCCAAAAAACTCTACGACCCAAGGTCTTGGGGCAAAGAGGCAGAAAAAGCAATGGCTCAGCGTGTTGTTGAAGCCTGTGTACAGCTTGGCTCTGCCGGTAAAGCCTTATAAGTTCATCAAGTTGCAAATTAAATTCGGTATTGGCTTTGCGCTAGTCTTAACACGTAGGAATTGTGTTTATTTGGGCAACGTTAGCCCAAAAATGGAGGTTCAGCATGCCTGGAATTGTGCTTATTGGCGCTCAATGGGGTGACGAGGGTAAAGGCAAAGCGACTGATTTAATTGGTTCTAAGGTAGATATTGTCGCAAGATTTAATGGCGGTAATAACGCTGGACATACTGTTGTTGTGGGAAACGAGTCTTACGCTTTGCATTTACTTCCTAGCGGTATAATCAGCCCTAATGTAACTCCTGTTATTGGTAATGGTGTTGTTGTAGACCCAGAAGTTCTGTTTGAGGAGATTGACGCACTTGAATCTAGAGGTGTTGATTGCTCTCGTTTGAAAGTGAGCGAGTCTGCGCATGTGATTACACCTTATCATCGCGTAATTGACAAGGTTACGGAGAGGTTCCTTGGCAAGCACAAGATTGGTACAACAGGTCGCGGAATTGGCCCGACTTATGCAGATAAGATTAATCGCGTTGGTATTCGTGTGCATGATTTATTTAATGCAGAGCATTTGAGGGATAAGGTTGAAGCTAGCTTGCATCAAAAGAATCAGATGTTAGTTAAACTTTACAACCAGCATCCAATAGATATTGATTATGTTACAGCACAGCTTGTGGAGCTTGGAAAGCGTTTGAAGCCTTATGTTGCAGATACTTCGCTTATACTGAATCAGGCTATAGAAAATGGCAAAACCGTGCTTTTTGAAGGCGGTCAGGCAACCATGCTGGATGTCGATCATGGAACTTACCCATTTGTAACATCCTCAAATCCTACTGCAGGAGGTGCTTGCACGGGAACTGGCGTTGGTCCAACTCGTATTACGCGAGTAATTGGAGTTGCTAAAGCCTATATCACTCGTGTTGGTGAAGGTCCATTCCCTACGGAACTTTTGGATGAAAGTGGCGATTGGCTGCGTGAGCAGGGTCACGAATATGGCGTAACTACTGGTCGCCCTCGCCGATGCGGATGGTTTGATTCCGTTGTAAGCCGCTATGCTACTCGCGTAAATGGCTTAACTGATATTGTCCTTACTAAGTTAGATGTTTTGACTGGCTTAAAAGAAATTCCAGTTTGCGTAGCTTACGATGTAACTTTGTCTGACGGAAGCGTTGAGAGAATGAACGAAATGCCAGTAGATCAGTCTCTGTTTGCTAGCGCTAAGCCAGTTTACGAGATGCTTCCAGGATGGAGTGAGGATATTTCGCAAATTCACAAGTTTGAAGAATTGCCAGCAAATACTCAAAGCTACGTAAAGCGCTTAGAAGAACTTTCCAAGTGCCGTATTTCGGCAATTGGTACTGGTCCTCAGCGCGACCACATTATTAGCGTTCATTCGTTGATTGATTAGTGACTATTTGAATAGCTATTTAAGGCTATTTAAGGCGGCTAAAAACTATGAGTATTCCAAGCAGTAATTGCCACGACTTGCCTAAAAAGCATAAGCATAAATCACTTGGTGCAAAAACATATTTTGTTGTGTTTATTGGCGGATTGCTTGGCGCTTTTGTGCGTAGTGAAATAAGTGGTTTTACGCACGGCATGCATTGGGACTCGGGATATTCTATGCTTTTTAGCCGCTTTACTTTTGCAACTCTTTTGTCGAACATTTTAGCATGTTTTATTCTTGCTTTAGTAAGTTCACTTGTTGTAAGTGGGAAGAGCTGCAAGAACAAAGACTTAATAAAATACGGTTTTTGCACGGGATTTTGCGGCGGACTTTCAACAATGTCTACTTTTGCTTTTGAGGGCGCGCATTCCGCATTTACTGCAATGAACATTGTAGAAGTAATTGCCATTATGGCGTTGTCTATGGTTCTTGGCGTTTTAGCAGTGCTTGTTGGGAGTCTAATTGGAGATAAAATTTTTGCTTTTAAAGGCAATGGCAGCGTAAAAAATGCTGGTGATTCAAACGTCATCAATAAAATAGACGCTAACAGGGGCGGTGCAAAATGATGTCTTACGCATATGTTCTTTTTTGGCTGCCTGTTGTTTTCGCTGGACTTGGTGCTGTTCTTCGTTGTGCAATATCTGACGCAATCGGGCGCGTTTATAACCATGATTTTCCAATCGCAACTTTGCTAATCAACGCTTTTGCGTCTTTTATAATGGGCTTAGTTGTATTTTTAAGTTCTTCGATTATATACGATTTAACTTTTGCTTCGACTATTATTTACACGTGCGCATTGGGATTTTTAGGCGGATTTTCAACGTTTTCAACCGCAATCTTAGAAATCGTAAGCCTGTTTAAGCTAAAGAAAATCAAGCTTGGACTATGGCTTTTTATTAGCGAACTAATAGTGCCATTCTTGTGCGCATTTATTGCATACGCTGGACCGTCATTTGTAATATTTATGCTTCTAAAGTCTTAAGTTTTGAATTTTATTAATTGACGTATTTTATTAATTTATATTTATTGTGTTATTAAAAATGTTAAAATGCTTGATGTATTTGTTTGCGATTTGATTTAAGAATAGGTTTATTGTGACTTTAAAGAACGTAGGCGGTTTTATACGCGATTTTTTGCGCGACTTTTCTGATCGCGTTCTTAAAACGCTTAAGCATCTTAGATGGAAGATGGTTCTTGCTGGCATAGTTGTTGGTCTTGTTTCTGGCGCGCTTGTAGCAACTTATAGACTTGGGATTGAGTACGGAACCGATTTTGCGCGATGGATGTATGCGCAAATATTGCAAAACATGCTTTGGATTGTGCCTTGCGTGGTTTTTGCAATTGCTGCTGGGCTTTTTATTGGCTGGATGAGTCGCAAAGAAAGTATGGCGTCTGGAAGCGGCATTCCACAAGTTGTTGGATACGTTCAACGCGGTCTAAAAATGTGTTGGAACACTATTTTGCCTGTTCGATTTGTAGGCGGATTGTTGGGTTCGCTATTTGGCTTGTCTCTTGGGCGCGAAGGCCCTTCGATTCAAATCGGAGCTTGCGGCGCGCAAATGATGTCTCGCATCTTTAGAAAGGGCAATAAAAACGATACGCAAGAGCATTATGTTGTAACCGCTGGAGCGGCAGCTGGCTTATCTGCAGCGTTTAGCGCTCCACTTTCTGGGCTTATGTTTGCTATGGAAGAAGTTCAACACGGATTGTCTTCTACAGTTCTTATGGGAGCTGCTGCTGCATCTATTTGCGCGGACTTTGTGTCTCAAACATGCTTTGGACTTCGACCTGTTTTAGACTTTGGAAGAATTCCAGACTTACCAATGACACTTCATTTTTGGCTGATTCCACTTGGCATTTTTGCAGGGCTTATTGGCTCTTTAATGAACAGATCCTTGCTTGGATTACAAACGCTGTATAAGTATTTGCCAAAGTGGGCTCCCGTATCTGTAGCATGCTTAATCGCGATTCCTGTTGGCTTATATTTGCCAGATGTTCTTGGAGGAGGATCGAATCTTGTTAAGCTCTCTGAATATGGAAAAGCAAGCATAGCGCTTCTGTGCATCCTGTTTGTTGCAAAAATGCTATTTACTTCTACAAGTTTTGGATGCGGAGCGCCTGGCGGAATTTTTATGCCAATTCTTGCTGTCGGCGCACTTGCAGGCGGCGTTGCTTCTCGCGCAATAATAAGCATTCCGATTCTTGGCATTGACGCAAAGCTAATGCCAATTTTTACAGTGTGTGTTATGGCTGGCACGCTTTCGGCTTCTGTAAAAGCTCCGCTCACTTCGATTTTGCTAACTGTAGAAATGTCGGGAACAATGATTCACACTCTTCCAGTTGCTGCATCTGCTTTTATTGCGCTTCTTGTATCCGATATTTTGCACACTAAGCCAATCTATGGCGAACTTCTGGAAAGATATATGGCTTCTAATCCAAAACTTGTGCGTTAATACAACAAAAACAGCAATGTGGATAACTTTTTGGCGGAATTGCAACGTTTATTGATCCTTTAACCACATTGTTTAAATAGTATTGCCTAATGGTTTAGTATGCGATTCAATAGCCACATGGACAATATGACTATTGATAATTACGATGCTCCTTCTTGCGTTCCGCGCATTATAGAAACGTACCCGCCTCAGGCGAGTGCGATAAAAAGTATGCGCAAAAGTACATCTGATAGTAATAAGTTGGAAGATTCGACTGTTATCGCATCTTTGAATCATGCGAATCATGTGGATAATGCAGATTACGCAAATCATGTAGATTACGCGACTGGTGTATCTTCTACTTCAGTTCATAGCGATTTTGATGCATTAGATAATCATAGTGTTCAAAAAAATATTGGTAGCTTGAACTATTCGCTAAAGCCTTTTCCAAAAAATGTTGTAATCGGTTCATCGGCAAATGATGGAGTTGGTTTAAGCACTACTCTTGCTCTTCTGGCAAGTCATATATCTAGTAAAAAATATGTTGTTGCACTAATCGACGCAGATATTTCTAACGGCGGATTAGATGTTTTGTTGGGATTGGAGCAGGACGAGGGTAGAAGATTGCAAGAGGTTCAAGCTCCTTTAGGACGATTAGACGGATATGTATTGCGTTGTGAACTTCTGCACTGGAATAACGTTGATATTTTGGCTTACGCTCCTTGGAAAAGTGAAGAGCCTAAGCCATGGGTTATTGAAGCTGCTATTAGAGGTCTTTCCAACGCTTGTGATGTAGTAATTGTTGATATTGGATCTGGTTTTTCAGCAAGAAGGCTTTTAAAGAATCTTCCAACTTTAGCGCAAGTTCCAACCATATTTGCTGCAGAGCTTAGTGTTCTTGGTCTTGCCAGATTGCGTGCATATTGGCGAAGCCTAGAATCTGACCATAAAGATTACTCTAGAAAACAAACTTCTATTGTCGCAGGATTAAATCCGCGTGGTCTTTCTAAAAGGTTTTGCCCTGTAAATGTTAATGAAGCTTGTGATTATTTGCTTTGCGATGTAGAAGGTCCAATTGGTCACGATCCTAAAATGTACGAAGACATAATATCTGGTTACGGTATAAGAGATATTCCAAAATCCGCCAAAATTCCAATAGAAAAAATAACAACATGGTTGCTTGGAGACTCCTCTAATTCCTCTTTGAAAATATCTGGAAAACAATCTGAACAACAATATAAACAATCAAATTCACAATCATATGAATCTGAAAGATTCTCAAAAATATCAAGGGGTAAGCATGGTTTTAGAAGATATTGATTTTGGCATTCTGCAAGAGCTTGCAGATAACCCTCAAACAACAGATATTGTTGTTACAGACACAGGTCACGTTTGGGTAGATAAAGGTTTTGGGTTGCAAGAGTACAATCCAAGAATTCCATTTGATAATCCTATGATTTTGCGAGAATATGCAGTTTGGCTTTGTGCACAATTAGGCAAAAGATTAGATGATTCATGCCCGATTGCAGATGCTTCTAGCCCAGTAGGAGTGCGAGTACACGCTCTTATTGCTCCAATAGTTTTAAGTGGTGCTGCTATTTCGATTCGTTTTCCCGCTTTAAAACGCTATTGTTTAACAGAGTTAAGTAGTAGAGGAATGTTTCCTATTGAATTATCTAGAATACTTTATTTATTGGTAACTCAACGTGCGAATATTTTGATTACGGGAAGCACTGGCTCTGGTAAAACAACGTTAATGAAGTCTCTTTTAGCTTCTTGTGATGAAAAAGACAGAATAGTTACTGTTGAAGAAACAAGAGAATTAGGTTCATTATCTAAGGATCATGTGTCTTTAGCTACAAGAGAAGCAAACGTTGAAGGAGTAGGCAGCGTTGGCTTGTCGAATCTTGTAAAGGCAACTTTGAGGATGAGACCAGACAGAATTATTTTAGGTGAGTGCAGGGGTCAAGAAATAGCTGATTTATTGCGCGTTTTTACATGTGGTCATAAAGGTGGAATGACAACTTTGCATGCTGATAAAGTCCAAAAGGTGCCAGCTAGATTAATGTCTTTAGGGCTTCTTGCAGGACTGGAACCTTCTGCTTTATGTGCTCTTGCCGCTGATGCTTTTGATGTTGTTATACATGTAGAAAGAGTAAATGGTATGCGAGTTGTAAAAGAACTTGGAGTATTGCGTTCTACGGATTCTGGCGCGTTAGAAGGTATGCCAATTTTAAGATTGAAAAATTGCGTTAATTCTAATGATAGTAATTTTTCTGCTCAGATAGAGGCAACGTCTGCTTGGAAAAATTTTGCCATTAAATGGCATTTACCGTTGGATACAGGGTTGTTTCTGTAATTGATAAAGACAGTAAAGGATTTTTTGAAAATGGGTATTGAAGAATCACTAGCTGCTCTTGTGGCTTCTTTGCGTTCTGGTGCTTCTTTTGAATCGATTATAAGAGGAGACAGCAATAATGATAATCGCAATGGACTTATTAAAGAGACCGATAATGGCAATAACAATTACAACAGCAATAACAGCGAAAGCTATTTCCAAGTTATAAACGTTGAATCGGTGTTTAAATGGATTGATTCTCGCTGTTCTAATAGGATTAAGAATCTTAGCGCTCGCCAAAGAAGTAAAGTTAGAAAAGACATGCGCAAGGTTGCGCAATCGCTTATGTCTGTATACGAATTGAGCAGTTCTATCGGATGCTCTATGACTGATTGCGTTCAAGCTGTTTCTGACTCTTATCATGCCAATAAGAGGGTTAATGATTTAAGCTCAGAAGTTTTTGCAATGCCTAAAGCAACTATTAGGTTGCTAACTGCTCTACCATTTTTGGCTCTTCTTACTGGACAATTGTTGGGTGTAAATCCAATATTGATGATTTTTACAAGTTCTAGAGGATATGCACTCTTAGGTATTGGCTTATTGTTTTATGTAATCGGTCTTTTATGGGTTACATGGATCATGAAGTCATCTAAAAAAGCAATGCTGAGTGCTGTTTCTAATGTCGATTAATGAGTTAATGGTTATTAAGGATCGTGGAAAATGTTTAAGGCAATTATCGTTTGGATTATTTTAGTAGCTTATATAGTTACATTATGCAAATTTTTTACTAGACAGATGATTCTTAACCCGTGCTATGAGCGCGCTTGTAAACCTGCGATTTCTATGAGAGACAATTACGATTTTAGGCGTAACAAAGTTGAAGATATAGATCCAATTTTGGGTTTGCAAATGATGATAGTTGCTTTAAAAAGTGGAGTCGCAATTACTAGAGCACTTGACGCTGTTGGGTCATCTATTCCTGGAGGAAAAGGGATTTGGCTAAGGAATGTTTCTAAAGCACTACTTTCTGGAGATACTTGGATAGAAGCTTGGAGTGCTCCTTATGTGTGCTTCGATAAAAAAGATAAAAATCCATCTGCATCTTTTGTGTTAAGTATGTGGCTTAGACAGTCACTTAGAGAGTCATGGAGTTGTGGAAGTTCTCCAGTTCCTGTACTCATAGCGATTTTACAAAATTATGAGCAATCTATGCGAAACGTGGCAAAAAAAGAAAGCTCTAGGCTTTCTGTTCGTCTGCTTCTGCCTGTTGGGTTATGTTTTCTGCCAGCGTTTATTTTCGTAGGAATTTTGCCGACAGTATCTGCATTTATGTATTAATCGCAATCTAAAAATAAAAAATTTGTATCCCAATATTGGGTACATAAATAAAAGAAAAATAACAATAAAAATAACAAAAAGAAAGGTAACGGTGAGTGATTATGAGATCAATTACTGCTGCATTGTCAACATGGTATTGCATGTGTTCAATGCGAATGAATGAAGGATTAATTAAAGCTGAACAAGCATGTAATAACATGCAGAATCGTTTGAGCAAAGATTTAAAGCAGTGTGATGATGGGGCTGTTACGGCAGAATATGCTGTTGTTCTTATAGCTGCCACAGCTTTTGCTACAGTGCTTATTGCTATTGCCAAATCAGATGCTGTTCGTACAGCTATCAGTGAGCTTGTTACAAAAGCTCTACATGTTAGCTAGCTTTAAGTAAATAGTCATTTGTAAAACTGTGAAACATTGCGTGAAACTTAAAACATACTTTGAAAAACGTGATATGAAATATTTATAAAGTTTTTTTGACCGTGATGTTTATGTGATTTGTTGTGGGATTTTAACTAATGCGAAAAGAAACGAGACAAAATGGAGAATCATGTATTTTTGAACATTTTAGATAAGAGAACGACTAAGAATAATTGTCATAAGATAAATAATTCAAAAGATTCTGGGGCTGTTACCGCAGAATTTGCGATTATTCTTCCTGCAGTTGTGGTACTTGCTTTAACGTTATTTTTTGTTGGTAAATCAGTAGTAAATACAATGAATTGCCATGATGCAGCAGGTCAAGTAGCATACTATGTTGCTTCGCACCACAATTCTAAAGATGCGCAAAATATAGTATCTAAAGTATCTGGAGTTAATAGTTCTGTAAAAGTCAAATATGTTGGGAATATGGCAGATATTGTTGTAAGCTGCCCAGTTGTGCCAGACCCTTTAAAAGTATTGCCATTGTCTGTGGAAGCTCGCATTAGCCAGGTTTTAATATGAGTCAAAAAATATGTAAGCGATTAAGCATTTTGAATACGCAATATTACAGTTTTAAACATTTGCGTAGAGCAGATTGTGGTTCTGGAACTATGTTAGGCATAGGATTGGTAATAGCAATCTGCTCTATGCTTGTTGTTTGTGCGACTTTAGGGTCAATTTTGGTGCAAAAACACCGAGCTTACGCTCTTGCAAACGCATCGGCTATATCAGGTGCAGTTGCTATGAGAAATATGCAAGATGATGCATGTCAAGTTGCAGAGCGCACAGCAAAGGCAAATAATGGGAAAATAGAATCTTGTGTTGAAAAAGATGATGATGTATTAATCAGTCTAAGTGTGCCTTTACGACTTCCTATGGTTAATAAGATAAATGTAACGGCTAGAGCTGGTTTAATAGATTGTGGCTAATAAGTGTGTGGAAAATATCAAGTATTCATGCGATTGGTCATAATGTAGCATGTTAATAGGCGATTAGCATGTTAATGTCTAAATGTTTAGAATAGAACAGAAACTTTGCTCAAGTAGAGTTGAGCTAATATTCAGGTGACGGTAGGTTATAGTTATGGCACTTGCATTGTATCGAAGGTATCGTCCAGACACGTTTGAAGGAGTGATAGGACAGAATCAAGTTACCGTTCCTCTTATGAGAGCGCTAGATCAAGGCAAAATAACGCACGCCTACCTATTTTCGGGTCCACGCGGTTGTGGAAAAACAAGCTCTGCGCGTATTCTTGCTCGTTGTATTAACTGCAAAGAGGGTCCTACTTCTAAACCATGCGGAAAATGCCAAAGCTGTAAAGATCTTGCAACAGGCGGATCAGGTTCAATAGACGTTGTAGAAATAGATGCTGCAAGCCACAATGGTGTTGACGATGCTAGAGAATTACGCGAACGTGCAGGTTTCGCTCCAGCGCGCGATCGATATAAGATTTTTATTCTTGATGAAGCGCACATGGTAACTCCGCAAGGATTCAATGCTTTGCTGAAGATTGTGGAAGAGCCACCTGAGCATGTTATGTTTATTTTTGCCACTACTGAACCAGATAAGGTGATTGGAACTATACGTTCTAGAACCCACCATTATCCGTTTAGACTTGTTCCTCCAGAAGTAATGGGACCGTATTTGCAAGACATTTGCAAAAAGGAAGGTATTCAAGCGCAAAAGGGCGTTTTGCGGCTTGCTATGCGCGCTGGCGGCGGATCCATGCGAGACACATTATCTGTTTTAGATCAGCTTATGATTGGCTCAGATGATGGTGTTATCTCGTTAGATTCAGCAGTTGCTTTGCTTGGTTTTACGCCTTCTAATCTTATTGCAGATGTTATTGATGCCCTTATTGAAAAAGACGGTGCAAAATTATATGAAGTTGTACAAAAAGTGGTAGTCGGAGGATTTGACACTCGTAAGTTTGTGGAAGATCTTCTCGGACGATTGCGTGATTTGTTGCTTTTGGTTTCTGCTGGTCCAAATTGTGCTAAAAACTTGTTAGGCGATTTATCGCCAGAAGACATGCAAGATTTGCAACGACAATCAAGTCAGCTAACTTTGAGAAGCTTGTCTAAAATGGCAGAAATCGTCAATAATGCTTTTGCTGGAATGGCAAATGCTGTTTCGCCTAGAATGAATCTTGAGATTCTTATGGCTAGATTGCTTGCTGATATGCAATCTGGTACTACTGTGCAGGAATCATTTGCTCAATCTAATAATCAATCTCTTGCAAAGTCTTCCTCACATCCTGCATCTTCTGCAAGGCATTTTATTGGTTCAAATTCTGCTGTAAATCCAGTAAATCCAGTAAATCCAGTTAATCCAGTTAATCCAGTTAATCCAGTTAATCCAGTAAAAATTGCTGAAGCTCCTTCGGTAATTCTTGATGATAAATCTGAAATCAACAATAACACGCAAGCGAATTGGTCAACTGCAACCGTTGAAAAACAGACAACACAAGAGCTTGACGTGGATGAAACTTGGGATAATCTGGTTAAAAATCTGCCAGACGATGTTCGTGAATACGTAGAGAGAGATCGCGTTCCAAAAGTTAGATTAGACGATGGAAATGCAGCAAAAAGAAGGCTTGTATTAACTTTTGACCAGCCTATAAGCCAACATGCTTTTGCGCTCGCGATTTGCACAACAGAACCTTACGATGGTAAAAAAGTGCCAGTTGTGGTTATGAACAAAGTAAAAGACGCATTTGGAAAAAACGTTGCAATAGCTCCAGATTTAGTAGCTGCAAACGGCGAAAAAGTGGAGTCTGTTGCAAGAATGACTCCGCAACGACTTGCACAAGTTAAGCGAGACTTGCTTATGCGAAAAGCTGGAATCGTAAAAGGATTCGGAAAAATAATCGAGAAAAGTTCTGATTCAGATTCAAATAATGCGGATTCCAGTAGCGATGATGCTGGCTCTAGTGACGATTCAAGTGCTGGTGCGGAGGCTTGCGACTCATCTGGTTCTGCAATTTCAGAAAGTGCTTTAGATTTAGATATTGAGAAAGATGACGCATGGGCAGGTATGGGATCTGCTCCAATGGGAGATGCGATTGCTGCATTACAGAATGCAGATTTTAATGCTGAAGTAGTAAACGATTCAGAAAACGCAGATAACGTTGCATCATACGCGCAGCAATGGGGTCAAAAGTCGCAGATAAGTCAGCAAAATTTGCAGCGCGCAAATTCAGAATCGCAGGTAGACAATGAGTCAAAAGCGCGAATCTCTAATGGTGTAAACGGCGCTCAAGAAGACGAATGCTCCATGCAGGACGAATCGTTAGAGTCTGCAACCAATTTGAGCATAGATGATTTAGAGAAGATGTTTGAGGTGAAATCTGTAAAAGAATTCGCTGCAAGTGATCCAAAAAATCCTAAAAATGCAGGATTGCATAAGCGAAAGCAAGAGGAGTAAGTAAAAGTGCATAACGTGTCATCGTATGACGGTGCAATAGGCAGAGTTATTGATGCGTTCTCTAAGCTTCCAGGAATAGGACCAAAAGGCGCGCAGCGAATTGCATTCTATATACTTTCATCATCTGATGTACAAACGCAGGATTTAATTGACGCAATCAGTGACTTGCGCGAGAATGTGCGATTTTGTGAAATTTGCGGAAATGTTTGCGAGCAAAGTCCTTGTGTTATTTGCCAAGATCCGCGAAGAGATCACACAAAAATATGCGTTGTAGAAGAGCCCAAAGACATTATGAGCATTGAGAGAACTCACGAATACGCTGGCGTTTACCACGTTTTGGGCGGTGCCATTAATCCAATGGCAAACATTGGACCTGCAGACTTAAAAATAACGCAACTACTTGAGCGCTTAAAAGATGCGCAAGTAAAAGAAGTCATTTTAGCGCTTGACCCAAATATTGAAGGAGAAGCTACAGTAACTTATTTAGCACGTTTGCTTGAGCCGCTTGACATAAGTATTACGCGACTTGCAAGCGGATTGCCAGTTGGTGGAGACTTAGAGTATGCAGACGAGATAACTCTTGGTCGCGCATTTGCAGGAAGACAAGAAGTATAGAAGATTTGTGAATTCATAAGCAAACGCGTTTGATAAGTCGCAAGAAACCGCTTGTTGTATATACGCCACTCATAATATCTCTAAAACTAAAAATAAATAGAGCACAGTTGATAGTCTAATTTTAGATTAGTCTTATTTGGATTAATTCTTATTGCATTAGCGTACTTTAGATAATAGTGACGGCTGAACATAAGGGGTTACAGTGGCTCTTATAGTGCAGAAATACGGTGGATCGTCCGTAGAAGATACGGACGCAATTCAGCGTGTAGCCAAAAGGATTCTTGATACAAAAGCTGCTGGTAACGATGTTGCTGTTGTCGTTTCCGCTATGGGAGATACCACAGACGACTTGATTGACCAAGCAATGAGTGTAAATGCGCATCCTCCTGCCAGAGAGATGGATATGCTTATGACTGCAGGAGAGCGTATTTCCATGAGTCTTCTAGCAATGGCTATTCATGCTCAAGGCTCGCACGCATACTCTTTTACTGGTTCTCAAGCTGGATTTATGACAGACGCGCAATTTGGAGCAGCTCATATTCGCGCTGTTAAGCCAGATCGTGTTCAGCATGCGCTTAAAAAAGGCAGTGTTGCTATTGTTGCAGGATTCCAAGGAATCAGCGAGATTGGTGACGACACAACGCTTGGTAGAGGCGGATCAGACACTTCGGCAGTGGCGCTTGCTGTTGCTCTTGGAGCAGATGTTTGCGAGATTTACACAGATGTTGATGGCGTATTTACGGCAGATCCTCGAATTGTTCCAACCGCAAAGCGAATTCCTGTTATCGATTATGATTCAATGCTTGAGATGTCATCTTGCGGATCTCGAGTGTTAGCTTTGAGATGCGTTGAATACGCACAAAGATTCAGTATGCCTCTTCATGTTCGCAGCTCGTTTTCGCACAGAAACGGAACATTAATTGTGCCGAGTGGAGTAAATCCAAAGAGCTTGCCGAATTTAAACTAATTATTTATTAAAGAAGACACAAGCATAACAACAGACAGAACGCATAGGCAATAGACATAAGGCGGCAAAAATGGCAAATAAAATAACAAATGTAGACATTCGCTCAACAATGGGCGATTTATTCCCAGACTTAGGCCCAGAGACCCCTGTGATTTCTGGCGTTGCACACGATAGAAGCGAATCTATGATTACTCTTCGAGGCGTTCCCGATAAGCCTGGAAACGCTGCAAAAGTGTTTACAACTCTTGCTGCTGCAGACGTTAACATAGACATGATTGCTCAGGCAAGCGCATCCACCGAAACGGCTGACATATCGCTTACGGCTCCAAGCTCGTCCCTAGACGCCGTTTGCAAGGTATTGCAGGGCGCGCGCGGCGAATTGCAATTTACGTCTATGGATGTAGACCCTTCTGTTGGCAAAGTCGCAGTTGTTGGCGTTGGAATGAAAACCTATTCTGGTCTTGCAGCCACTTTCTTTACGGCTCTAAGCGATCACGGTATTAATATTCTTATGATTTCTACATCGGAAATTCGTATTGCTGCGATTGTTCCAGTAAAACAGCTTGACGAGGCGGTTCGTGCGCTTCACACAGCCTACGGATTAGACACAAGCAAAGTCGAAGCTGTTGTTTATGGAGGAAGCGGGCGCTGATCGCGTAAAAACACGCAAAATAAGGGAGGCAAAATGGCAATCATAAGCAATACAGGCGTAAACCTTGCGGTTTTAGGTGCGACGGGTCAGGTTGGAATGGTTATGCGTCGCGTATTAGATGAGCGCGATTTTCCAATTAAAAACTTGCGATTTTTGGCTTCCGCGCACTCTGCTGGAACTGTTTTGAACTATCGAGGTAAAGATGTTGTTGTAGAAGACGTAGAAAAAGCAGATTTAAGCGGAATTGACATTGCGATTTTCTCCGCAGGCGGCGGAACATCCAAAGTGTGGGCGCCTCGATTCGCGGATGCGGGTGCAATTGTAATAGATAATTCTTCTCAATGGCGTATGCATAACGATGTTCCGCTGGTAGTTGCAGAAGTAAACCCAGAAGATTTAAATGATATTCCGCGTGGAATAGTGGCGAATCCTAATTGCACAACAATGGCGTGTATGCCTGTTTTAAAACCGCTTTCTGACGCTTTTGGTCTAAGGCGACTTATTGTATCTTCTTATCAGGCAGTTTCTGGAGCTGGTAGAGCTGGAGCATTGCAGCTTATGAATGAAGCGCAAGCTGCCTTAGATCAAGGCGTGGATAAGCTTGTGTTTGATGGAGATGCTATTGATTTTCCGCAGCCAACCAAAGTTGCGTGCACAATTGCATTCAACGTTGTGCCATTCATTGGCGCGATTGTTGAGGATGGGTCGCAAGAAACCGACGAAGAGCAAAAGCTTCGCAACGAAAGTCGTAAGATTCTTCATCTGCCAAAGCTCGCAGCAAGCTGCACATGCGTGCGCGTGGGCGTTTTTACTGGTCACGGAATGAGCATTAATGCCGAATTTGAGCGCGATGTAACTCCAGATATGGCTCGCAAAGTATTAAGCAAGGCTCCGGGAGTCGAGCTTAGCGATATTCCTACTCCGCAACTTGCTGCAGGAAAGTCTGCGAGCTACGTTGGGCGTATTCGCCAAGATCAAGCGGTTGATGGAAAGCGCGGATTGGCAATGTTTATTACAAATGACAATCTTCGTAAGGGTGCTGCTCTTAACGCTGTGCAATTGGCGGAAATCGTAGCTAAAAAACGACACCTTGTAGATTGATTAGACCTGCGCGAATTAGCTATTATAAAAAATTTTACGTAAAATGTAATTATGTCTATAGCTTCGCAAGAAATACAAAAGCAGCTTGATCGCATTGTTGCTCTTGGCTACCCAGATGTTGCAGATATGAGTGCTGCATCGTTTCGTGCTTTAGCTTTGCCGCTTATTCGCGCTCTTGATCAAAGCGATTTGGGTACTAATATTCTTCTTGTGCCTACTCGTGAGCTAGTTTCGCCAGAATCCTTAATTTCTAGGACGAGTATTGATCGTATGGCTGGTTTTACAACAATGCCGCCTAGAGATATAGCTAGTTTTCTGCCACAAGATGGTTTTGAGCCTCCAGAAGGTCCATTTTACTTGGCATTAGACCCTCATACAGGTACATCGTATTTGAATCGTGAGCCAGATGTTGCCAGAAAACTTATAGATTCAGACGAGCGTCTTCCTTTGACTTTAGAAGAAGGATTGGCGGTTGTTACTCAGCATCCAGATTGGCTTGAAATAAAAAATGGTTTTAATCTTCTTGGGTCTAAAAGTTCCGATGGAAGAGTGCCGAGTATTTGGATGAGTCAAGGTGCTCCTCGTCTTGGAGCTGTATGGCCAAATTCAAGGCATACTTGGCTTGGCAACGCGTATTGTACTGCGCGTCGTGGCGTATCTCTATTCCAATGAAGAGTATTAAATATTAATCTAATAAATTAAGAAGTTGATAGCAAAAGCATCATCAGGTAGTCAGTAAGCAAGGTGTATTGTGGCATACATAACTTTTGATCATGTTGTAAAAGAGTATCCATCTGGATCAAGTGTTGTGCGCGCTCTAGATAATGCTAGTTTTACAGCCGAGCGCGGCAAACTCACCGTAATACTAGGGGCTTCGGGTGCAGGTAAAACTACAGCCTTGAATATTTTAGGCGGTATGGATACGGCAACAAGCGGTAGTGTAACTGTTGGTGATTTAAATATTACAAAGCTAAATGGTCGTGGGCTTGTAAAGTATCGAAGAGAAGATATTGGTTTTGTCTTCCAATTCTATAATCTCGTTCCAAACTTGACAGCGTTAGAAAACGTAGAGCTTGCTTCACAAATTTGCTCAGATCATTTTGATCCAGCACAAACGCTTATTGACGTAGGTTTGGAAAAAAGACTTAATAATTTCCCAGCACAACTTTCTGGAGGCGAGCAGCAGCGAGTTTCTATTGCGCGCGCACTTGCTAAAAAGCCTAAGTTGCTTTTATGCGATGAGCCTACGGGTGCACTAGATTATGAAACCGGAAAAGCTGTTTTGCAATTATTGCAAGATATTTGCCAAAAAGAAGGAATGACAGTTCTTATTATTACTCATAATGCTGCTATTGCTCCTATGGCTCATAAAGTTGTGAGATTCCATTCTGGAAAAGTCGTAAGCGAAACAGTACAAGAAAATCCGACGGCAATTGCAGATATTGAATGGTGATTTGTAGAGTGGTGATTTGTAGTGAGTAGCGGAACTGTAAAATCTAAGAAAATCAAGCGCAAAGATGCGATTCGCAATAAGCGCTCACGCTCTATTTTGCCAATGGTTTTTATTAGCGCCATTAGAATGTGGGTTCACGAATGGCGTCGTTTTTGCATACTAGCAGTTATAGCAATGCTTGGCGTTGCTGTTATGACTGGCATTTATGCAGGATGCAACGATATGCTTCTTGGAGCAAATGACACTTACTCTAAGCTCAAAGCTTACGACCTACAAATTGTTTCTACGCTTGGTTTGACTGACAAAGATGTTAAAGCAATCAAAAAATTGCCATTTGTTAGTGAAGCAGAGGCGGGAAAGTCGTTTAAAGCTACTGCTCATCCTTCGAATAATGCCAATTTGTCTTATGCAATGAACGTAGTTCAATATAATCACAATGTTAAAAAACTGAATCGTCTGCATTTAATGCGTGGCAATATGCCAACAAACAATCGTCAAGCTGTAGTAACCGAGCGATTTTTGCACAATAGCGGATTGCGTATTGGTAGCACACTGTTTTTGAGTATGCAACAAGTCACTAATCAATCTAATTCGTCTAATCAACCGATTCAAAATCAAAAATATAAGCTTCTAATTACAGGAAGTGTGTTAGACGTAAACGATTTGGACAATCCAAACGGGTATCAATCAAAAGCTTTCCGCAATTCCGTAATATCACGCTACCCTATTTTTACCTCTGCGATTACTGAAAGCACAAATAATCTTCCATACACAGCTATGTATGTGCGACTAAATGAGGCTCAACGCGTTAACGATTTTTCGCAAAAGTATCGCGCAATTGTGGCAAATGCTTCAAACCAGATTAAAGACAGCGTGCAAAGCGATTGCCAAGAGTCGCGCACAAATCAGGTTGTAGAAGATCAAACTAATCAAAAAGTAGATCAAACTATAGCCAATATGCCGATGCTTAAGAACGCTCCCGACTCGGTTTTGGCTAAGGCTCGCGCGCAAATTTACGCAAAAATTAAGCCAGAAGTGCAAAAGAATGTTCCTCAAGCAAGATGGCATATTTTTGCTCGCATATCAAACGGAAGCTATACTCGCCTGCGTTCTGATGTTGCCTCGATTCAATCTCTTGGATACGCTTTTCCAGTGCTTTTTCTTGTAGTGGCAATGATGATGAGCCTAACAGCTATGGCAAGAATGGTAGAAGAAGAACGAGGACTAATTGGAACATACTTAAGCTTAGGCTATGGACGTTGCGCAGCAATAACAAGGCACGCTTTCTTTGCGATTTTTGCCTGTCTAGTAGGCGGCGGAATTGGCGATATTCTAGGATTCTTAGCAATTCCATCTTTATTACTTAAGATTTTGCGCGGATTGTACACAGTTCCAGGAGTTGTTTTACGATACGACTGGCTTTATGGTTCGATTTGTGTACTCGCGTTTGTAATACCAGTTGCAATATGCACAATAATCGTAAGCTGGAGGGAGACAAGGCAAGTGCCAGCGGCATTATTGCGTCCAAAATCTCCAAAAGCTGGCGCTCGCGTGCTTCTTGAACATCTACCTTTTATCTGGAATCGTCTAAGTTTCCTCAACAAAGTATCTATAAGGAATCTGGCTCGTTTTAAAGGCAGACTATTTATGACAATTGGCGGTGTAGCTGGTTGCACGGCATTAATCGTGTGTGCTTTAGCATTAAACGATACTGTAGCAACTCTTGGAATCCGCCAATATGATGGCATTTACCGCTACGATATGATTTCTATTTCCGCTCCAGACGCATTCCAAAATATGAAGAAAAGTGTGCAGAAAGATAAATCCAACAACCTTGTTGATGTTATTTTGCCTGCCTACATTAGTTCTGGGGAAATCGCAAAAAGCGATGCGAATAATGGTAAATCTAATAGCAATTCCAATAACAATTCGCATAATAAAATCGTTGAAGATTCTGAAAGCGTGCAAATTGTAGTTGTTAAAGATGCTGCAGCTTTGTCTAATATGGTTCGTCTACAAGATGTTAACAATAATTTGCAAAATATTTCGCTTAATGATGATGGTCCGCTTCTTTCGCAGAGCGCAGCATCGTCGTTGGGAATTGCGAATGGAAACTATATTACAATAACAAACTCCAGTTTTAAGCGCGCAAAAGTGAAGTTGCGTGCAATCGTGCGTAATCTTATTGGTTCAAATATCTATATGACTTCTCGTTGCTATGAAAGAATATTCAGTTTTAAAAATGGGAAAAACGTTAAGAATAATGCGCTAATATTGCGCCTTCGTGGAGACGATGATGCAAAAATGCGTTACGCAGACCATGTGTCAGATAGGGATGGCGTGTTAGCTGTTATGAACATTACGCGCATGAAACATTCGTTTAGCTTTGATTTAATGAATGCTGTTGTAGCGCTTATAGTAACTCTTGCAGCAGGCTTGGCGTTAGCTGTGCTGTTTACATTGGCAAGCACTAATATTTCGGAACGCACGCGAGAGATGGCAACTTTAAAGGTTCTTGGCTTTTATCGTAGAGAAGTTCATGCTTATGTGCATAAGGAGATGCTTACTCTTACTGTAATTGGTATTCTTGTTGGTCTGCCTCTTGGAAGATTGGTTGCAGGCTTGTTAACAAATGCTTTGCGCATGCCTTCTCTGTATTTTGAGGTTGAAGTATCTCCATTAAGCTACGCTATTGCTGGCTTTGCAACGCTGGTCTTTGCTTTAATCGTTCAATGGTCAACTAATCCCGCGTTGGACCGCATTGACCCTGTTAGTTCGCTTAAAAGTGTTGAATAAAGTTGAATAATGAAATTCAAATATTTACGGGTTCTTATAAAATCGAAAGCTCACGGCTAAAAGAATGGAGTTATAGCAATGAGTGATATTGACCACACTAACAATGGTCACACTAACAAAATGGAGCGCAGCCTTACAAAAAGGCATGTGCAATTCATTGCTATAGGCGGAACAATCGGCACGGGACTATTCTTAGGCTCGGGCAAATCCATTAGTCTTACGGGTCCAAGCATTGTGTTTGTGTACATAATCGTTGGATTAATCATGTTTTTGCTTATGCGAGGCATTGGCGAACTTATGTACAAGGATCCAAACCAGCATACGTTTATTAGTTTTATTACTAAATACTTGGGCAAAGGCTGGGGCAATTTTGCAGGATGGTCGTATTGGATAGTGCTTGTGCTTATTGGCATGAGTGAGATTACGGCTGTAAGTACGTATTGTGTTACGTTTTTCCAGACTTTTGGCATAGACGTAAGTAGTTGGAAATGGCTTATAGAAGTAGTGTTTTTAGCTGCTTTAGTGTGTATAAATTTGGTTGCTGTAAAGCTGTTTGGTGAAACCGAGTTTTGGTTCTCAATGATTAAAATCACGTTGATTGTGGCTCTTATTGCTACAGCAATTGTGATGGTTGTAGTCGGATATCATTATCCAGCAACAGCGCTTCATGGTGGTGTTGTAAGTCCTGCTGGTCACGCAGGTTTTGACAATATATTCAATAATTTCTCGCTTATGCCAAATGGATGGTTGGCATTTTTGATGAGTTTCCAAATGGTGTTCTACGCATACCAGCTTATTGAGTTTGTAGGCGTTACGGTTTCGGAAACTAAGAATCCTCGCCAAGTTTTGCCAAAGGCAATCAACGAGATTATTATGCGAATCTTGATTTTCTACGTTGGAGCGCTGATTGCGATTATGCTAATTGTTCCTTGGCAGCAGTTTAAGGCAACTAATGCGCAGGGAGTTTATATGTCTCCGTTTATAATGGTTTTCCAATATGCGGGGCTTCATTGGGCTTCGGCGCTTGTGTTCTTTGTGGTAATAACAGCCGCATCTTCTGCGCTTAATTCGCTGCTTTATTCTGCAGGACGCCACATGTATCAGATTGCGTTGGAATCTAATTCTCCTGTTCTTTCGCATTTGCGCAAGGTTTCGCGCGCTAAAGTTCCTGCACGAGCAATCGTTTTTTCTGCTGCACTAATTCTGTTCTCGCCGATTATTAACTCGATTCCTGGAGTTCACGGAGCGTTTATAGTGTTTGCTTCTGCCTCTTCTGCAGTGATAATCATGATTTACATTTTGATTATGGTTACGCACAGAAAGTACCGTGCTTCTGCTGATTTTATGCCAGATGGTTTTGTTATGCCGCATTATAAGCTGCTTAATTCTCTTACTATTGCATTCTTTGTGTTTGTGTACATAACGCTGTTTATTAGCGAGGATACTCGTGGATCTGCTATTGGCGGTCTTATTTGGCTTGTTCTTTTTGGAGGCTATTGCGCTCTGCATCAGCATTGGCAGAATCGCGATTTAGCGGCGGCTTTGGGTAGGTAGCTCTGGATAGCTAGTTACGCGATTTATGTTACGCTTTTTGTGTGCGAATTATTGTTGCGGATTGTAGTGCAGAATATACGGGTAGGCTTAATGCAAGCCTTCCATCAGCTAAGCGCGTGTTGCTTATTAAGGCTGATGGTAGTGTACTGATTTTTTCAGAGTTAGGGTCATATAAACCTCTTAATTGGATGGTTGCTCCTTGCACTATGCGTGTTATTGATGGAAATGTTTCTAAAGAGAACGATTGTTCTGATGGGTGCGACGATTCGAGTTCTGTTTCTTCAGATGGTTCTGTCGGCGCTTGTAGCGCGGATGCTTTCGACTTTTCGCGTGTTTTTAGCGACGGAACTGTTTTAAAAATTGCTGCAAAAAAGGGTAATGATCTGCTTTGCATTGTTCTGCAACACGTTTATAGCGATTCTTCGTATGATTTAGGCACAGACCCAGGTCTTGTTAAAGATGGCGTAGAAGATCATTTGCAGCGCTACTTGGCTGAGCAAATTGAGCGTATTGGCGATGGTGCTACATTGGTTCGCCGAGAATATCCTACTGCTATTGGTCCAGTGGATATTATGGCGCAGGATTCAAACGGTGTTCACGTTGCTATTGAGATTAAGCGACACGGTGGTATTGATGGTGTTGAGCAGCTTACGCGTTACTGCGAGTTATTGAATCGAGACCCGTTGCTTAAACCAGTTCGAGGCATTTTTGCTGCGCAGACTATTAGCCCACAAGCGCGAGTTTTGGCTGAGGATCGTGGCTTTACTTGCTTAATCCTCGATTACGATGAAATGCGCGGTGCTGAGTCTAACGATCTTCGCCTGTTTTAGCTTAACGATTTTCTGTTTTATTTGTGATTTATTACGAAATTTACGTAAATTTACGTAAATTTACGTATAAAAATGCCGCGCAAGATTTATTCAAGCGCGGCATGATTCGATTGGTAATTAATCATTAAGAGAATTAATCATTAAGAGATTAATAGATCAGGAAGCATAGAGAATATCTACAACAAAGTAAAGCGTTGAATTTGCAGGAATTGTTACATTTCCTTGTGCATCCTTCTTATCTTCTTTGCCATAGCCATCTTCTGGAGGAATTACCAAAAGAACTTGAGATCCGACTTTCTTCCCAGCTAAGCCTTTAGTCCATCCTGGAATCACTTGACCTGCAAGAGAGAAGTCTGCAGGCGTGCCGCGCTTCCATGACGAATCAAATTGATGCAATTTGCCGTCTTTATCGATAGTCCAGCCAGTGTAATGAGCGGTTACAGTGCTTTCTTTGGTCACCTCTTTACCAGTTCCTTCAATCAAAGTTTGAGAAACCAACTTTCCATCTGGCACGTAGTTATTCTTATCTAACGATGGTTCTCCAGATTTACTCAGAGTTACTTTCGGCAGATTTTCAGGGATATCCTTAACTTTATTGCCTGTTGCGCGTTCAAGAGATTTCATTGAAGAAACAAGAGTTAACACCATTACGTACGCATCTTGCTTAGTTTGCGGATTTGCAGGCACACCAAATGCAATCGTGGAATTAATTTTTCTTCCCTTAAACAGTGCATAATAAGGTTTACTCGTAACGCCTTTTTTAACAACGATTGAGCAATCTGGTTTGCCTTGTTTCCATGTGTTCATAAGCTCTTTGCCGTTTTTAGCATTGTACACAATGCCATTAGCGCATACGCGACTATTTTCTTGGATTTTAGCACCGTTTCCGTTTTGCAAAATGGCGTAAGAATTTGGCTTTACGTCTATAGGAGTAGTTATATCGACCTTTGGTTGTTTGCCTAAAGTTCCACTAGCCTTAACGCCGCCTAAAACTTGCATTCCAGCAGCATTCGCGGCTGGGTCTGCCATTCCGTTATCATTCGTGCTATTCCCGCTGCAAGATGCCATTGTAAAACACAAGGCTGCAGCGCTAATTGTGCTAATTGCGCGTATTGCAAAAGATTTGATTGTGTATAATCTGGTTTTTCTCATAGGTTTAAGACTATCGCTTGAGTCTGATTTTAATTATTCAGTAGCAAATATATTAAATATTACGAAGAATTGTAAAAGATTAATAAATATAACAATCGATTAATTATAAAAGATTATGAAAGATTGTAGAATAGATAGGAGCAAATACGATATGACGATTATTAAGGCGAATATCAAAAAGAATTCATGCTCTGATTACAAGCATAATGCATGATTTATTGCTGATTAGGATGCAGAAAGAGGTTTGATGCAACGACCTACAAAACGAGCTAAGTTTATGCGAGGAATCGTGGCACCTATTTTTGGGTTGCTTGCTGTGCTTAGTATTGTTCTTGGTGTTCTTAATGCCACAGTTTGGAAGCCAAACTCTATTGTTTCGGCTCATACAAACGTGTATGGTTCAAGATACATTGTTACGGATCCAGGTGTTTTAAATCTTGTGGATTACCGCGTAAAAATTAGTGTTGCGGCTCTTAATACTCGTAAGCCGATTTGTGTAGCAGTTGGTTTGGCTAAAGATGTTCGTGGGTGGACTCGTGGCTACTCTGTACAGAGAATAACTGGTTTGCAAGATTGGGAGAATCTTTCTACTGTCCCTATGAAGGCGGATGATTCTGCAAAGTCAGATGTGAATAACAAAAATTCTGTAGATTCCGCGAATAACTCTGATTCTAAGGCTTCTAAAGATGTAGATTTTAAAGATTCAGATTTGTGGACTAATGCTACTTGCCAAATGGGTTTGGCTAAATTGTTTGTTAATGCGGAAGATTTTGAACAATCTGAGAACATTGTTCCTGGAGATTTGAGCAGTGGCAATGCTGTAAATCAAGAAAATCAAGCAAATCAAGAAAATAGCCAGTCGAATCATCAAAAAGTTTCATCCGCATTGCGTGCAAGGATTTCTCGACGCGTGCTGATTATTGACTTAGGTAAAAATTCTCCTGAAGCATTCGTAGAGTTTCGTTGGCGTAGACACAATCTTCCAGATTTTGCAACTCCTTTGTATTTTGTTGGAGCACTGTTTGCTCTGCTTTGTGTCCTTTCTGCTTCTGTGTTCGCTATGGCTCCACATCGCAGGCGTAATAAGCGTTTGGTGGCTAGTAGAAGTGGTCTTATTACTGTAGAAAGTGTATCCAGAGACGAAGAAGTTAAATTCTCAGATGCTTTTGCTGGCACAATGGCTAGTATTTTTGGCAGTTTTGCTAAAGATAAGAAGTCAAGGCATAAAGGTTCTTCAGCTTCTCATGCTCGTCATGGTTCTCATTCAAAAACTCGTGTTGCAAAGTCGCAAGCAACCGTGGATTTGTCTGTAAACGTAAAGTCTGGTTTAAATTCTTCTCCAACTCCATCTTTGGATGAAACTGCTGTGATTTCTAAAGAAGATTTGCAGTCTTATTTTGCTCGTTTTGCTAGTGAATCATTCTCGGATGTTTCCAAGAATAATAGCGATTCGTCTACTGTTTTAGAAGTTTCTGATGCTTCTTCTGATAAATCTTCCTATGATTCTTTTAAAGATGAAGATGCTATACGTGATTCCAAAGATTCTTTGAATGATGATTCTAATAAAAAGCAATCTTCAAAGGAATATTCAGGGAATAGTAGCAATAATAATTCTAGAAAGTCGAGTCATAGCAATCGCGGCAACCGCAATAGTAGATATGGTAGAAGAAATCGTGATTCGCATGACAATCAAGATGGTCGTTCTAGTAGTAGAGATGTAGAAAATCGCAAATATAGGGATAATCGTAGTAAATCAGCGGAGGCTTGCGACTCAAGCAATGAAAAGTTAAATAATCGCAGCAAGTCGCGAAATCAAGGGAATAATCGTGATTTGAGTAATCATCGCGACCAGCGTAAGAATAGTCAGAATAATCAGCATAGTCAGCGCGGGCAAAAATATGGCAAAAATCGTCGATCTAACGAATTAGATAATCGTAATAGAAATAGCGGCGAAAATAATGCAAATAACAGAAACGCTGGTGGCAACACGAATTCAAACTATAACCAGAATCGTAAGCGTAAAAATAATGCGCGTGGAAATGAGCAAAAGTGAGTGTGGAAAATAAGTATGACTATGTTTTATGCGCATAAAATCAAATATTATGTAAGATTTACATTCGCTACAATAATGTCGCTAATTATGTGTTTTGCTCTTAGCGCTTGCGATGGTCAAGTTCCTAAAGCCGCTGAGGGGCATGGCACAAAGGAGCTTCCAAACGTAACGTCTATTAGAGAAAAAGATATACGTTTAAGAGTTTTGAGGTCTCTAGAGCGCGCGAATGAAGAGAAGAATTCTAGTAATCTTGATGGCTATATGAGTGGTCCTGCAATGCTTGTGCGAACTAGTGAGCTTGCGATTGCGGCTAAAACAGGAAAATTGGATCCAAAAACAACAATTCCTCGTGAAGTTGCTCAGACTATTGTGCCTACGAATGCAAACTGGCCTCGTGATTTGATGACGATTACTACTACAACAAAAGACCAGCAGTCTAAGAGATTGTTGGTGATCCGTCAGGATAGGGCACGCTCAAACTATAAATTGTGGGCAGTTGCAAGACTGTTCCCTGGTGTGCGTCTGCCAAAATTCCCTGTTTCTTCAATCGGCGCTTCAATGGGTAAAGCAAATGATTCTGGCCTTGTTATGACTCCTCATGCGGCAGCAGCGGCTTATGCTGATGTTCTGCAGCAAGGAGAATCTAGTAAATTTGCAAAGAGTTTTGCTAGTGATTATTTGCGCGCAAAATTAGCAGAATTATCTAAGACTGTTCAAGCGGGAATGGAGCGAAACAAAGGTTCTCAGGAACAGGTTTTTGCTTCAGTTCCAAATCAGATTAGCGTTATGCGCGCAAGCGATGGTAGTGATTTAGTGGTTGCGCGTATTGACTCCGTGTGGACTAGAAGAGCTGGAGAAGGTCGAGAATCAAGACCAGCGTCTGACGAGGAGAAAGCTTTGTTTGGAAATGCTAAGGCTACTTCTACAATGCGTGTAACTTACGTAAATGTTGTAGCAATGGTTGTTCCACCAGCTGGCTCTAATGCGCAGATTGTGCCTGTGGGAGCGGAGCGTCAGCCTATAAAGGTAGAAGCCCTGTAAGCAGTTGTATAAGCAATATAAGCAAAGTTGTAAGCAATATAAGCAAAAGAGGAAATTATGGTTGATTCACAATCGATGGGTATGAACCCAGGCGGATTCTCTCTGGCTGGAGCAGTGGACTTGGAAGGTGTAAAGCGCAAAGCAGAAGCTCTTGCAAAACGAGAAGCGGCTGCAAAGTCAGGAAAACCTCAGTCTAAGATGCCTCCTGCTTGTGGGTATGTGATTGATGTTAATGAACAAACTTTTCAGGCAATGGTTCAGACTTCTGTAAGTTTTCCAATTATTTTGCTTGTATGGCAAAAAAGCGATGAAACTTCTTACGATTTAGCACAAAAACTTGCGGATTCTATTACTGCGTTAGATGGCAGAATGCAGCTTGCTCGTATTGATGCGGATGAAAGCCCATCAATTGCTCAAGCTTTACGCGCACAGCAGCTTCCAGCTGTATATGGATTGGTTGGAGGCAGACCAATGCCTATTTGCCAGGGATTGCCTAGTGCAGATGAGTTGCAGCAGATTTGTAATGATATTCTGCCTCAGTTGGTTAAAGTTGCGGAAAAATCTGGTGTAGCTGGGATGGTTCCTTATGTTGATTCAGGTGATTCTGCAGGTGATTCTGGTGTAGGCAATAATTCTGCGGATTCTGCGGATTCTGTAGATTCTTCTGATGTTCCACCAGAACACAAAATTGCGCATGAGGCGGCTATGAATGGCGATTATGCTTTAGCTGCAAGTGAGTATGAAAAAGTATTGCAGGCTAACCCGAATGATTCTTTGGCATCTCGCGAACGCGCTAAAGCATTGCTTCTTGGCAGAAATACAAACACAAATGTGGAGGCTGTGCGCAAGGCTGCTGGTGATAATCCTGGTGATGCTTCCGCTCAGCTTGCTGTAGCAGATGTGGATATGATTGATGGTCATATTGAAGATGCTTTTAGTAGACTTCTTGATTTTCTTGCTGGTCATCGCGATAGTGCAGATGTTATTAAAGAACGTATGCTTGAGTATTTTGCGATGCTTCCAGCTGGCGATGAGCGTTTGAATCGTGCGCGTCGTCGCTTAGCAATTCTCCTTTATTGATTATGGATGATTGCACCTGATGGATAAAAAGTAAAAGAAAAGCCAAGATTCGCATTCGTGAGAAATATGCGATTCTTGGCTTTCTAGTAGCGGGGCATGGATTTGAACCATGGACCTCTGGGTTATGAGCCCAGCGAGCTACCGAGCTGCTCCACCCCGCGTCGGCTACTTTTAGCAGCTCTATCTACGATAGGTGCAAATTGTGATTTGTCAAGTTCTCGGCGTGTTTCTATTTGCTTTTTGTGTTGTTAGTCGCCAGCAACCGAAGATTTGTGTAATTTTTGTGCAAAATAAATACAACAAATAAATCTAAAAATAGTTTAATTCTAAACAGAAGTGGAGTACAATAAACAATTGGCTATCGACTTGCTAATTCTGTTATAAGTGCAAAACTCGTTATTAATCAACGATATGACTTAAATGTACGAACCAAGAGTAGAATCAGCTTTTTAGAGATGTATTTTCGTTTCGTACGCACGCCAACGAATAGATTTTCAGGATTTGCTGTTTATACAACTTAGCTTTTGATGGATTGGTATTAACCAGACGTGAGTAGCGATATAAACGACGCCTTATAAGGAGGAGCTGATGAGTGGAGCTATCGGAGTCTTAGCTGGCACTGTGAATTCGGCAGTATTGCTAGCTTCAGAAAGTCCAGAGTTGCCTAAGATTGATGAGTTTTTACCTCCGGAGATTTTGTTCCAAGGCACACCATTTGCAATGAACCGCATTATTTTAGTGCGTGTGCTTATGGCAGTGATTGTTATGATCGTTTTTGGAATTGGTGCTGCTCGTGCAAAGGTTGTTCCAGGTAGATTCCAAAGCGTGCTAGAAATCCTAATGGACTTTGTACGATACAACATTGTGTACGAGATGATTGGCGAAGAACGCGGCAAGCGTTACGTGCCAATGATGTCTACATTGTTCATAACAATTTTCTTCTTTAATCTTTGTTCTGTGATTCCAGGATTGAATATGGCTGCAACCGCAACCATTACTGGTCCGCTTGTATTTGCTTTATGGGTTGTATGCCAATATCTTATTGCTGGCATACGCGAAAAAGGTTTTTTGCGATTCTTCCGTGAAGCATTATTCCCAGCGGGCGTGCCATGGCCGATTTACTTTATTCTTTCGCCATTGCAGCTCATAGAATTAATAATTGTGCGACCACTTTCGCTTACAATCCGTTTGTTTGCGAATATGATTGCTGGCCATTTGCTGGTGGCCACTTGCTTAGTATTCACCAACTTCTTTGTGGTGGATTCCAGCAATAAACTCCTTGCCTTCGGCGGTGCATTATGGCTGCTTGGTGGCATTCTGTTTACCCTATTCGAAATTATGGTAGCAGGATTGCAGGCATTTATCTTTACCGTGCTTGCATCCGTATACATTTCGGAAAGTTACCCAGAGGAAGAAGAAAAATCTGCTGTTGCTGTTGCATAGTGCATTAGCTTAACTCTCAGATTTTACACATCTTATGGGTTTATACTGGTTACTGTTTTAACGGAAAGGAAACCAATGAATAACATCATCGCTCTAGCAGGACTGATCGGTAACCTGAGCATTCTTGGCTTTGCTGTGGCAACAATCTCTCCTGCACTTGGCATGGCAATCGTCGTTGCTAAAGCTATGGAGTCCACTGCACGTCAGCCAGAAGTCGGAAACCGTATTCAGCTGTTCATGTTCGTTGGCTTGGCATTCATCGAGGTTCTGGGCTTGCTCGGATTCGTTGCCTACATTATGGGAAAATGAACCGAACGAAACAACTCGTTCCAGCACAAATATAAAAGTGTTGAAAGAATAGAAAGGACAAGCCATGGCACATTCATCTGAGAGTAATGGTTTGGCATTGTTCTTGCCTGAGCCTTACGACGTAGTGTGGTCGTTAGTTGTTTTGGTAATTCTTGCAGCGTTTTTCTACAAGTTCGTTATGCCTAAATTCCAGGCAATTCTCGATGAGCGTGCAGAAAAAATCGAAGGCGGAATGGCTAAAGCAGCAAACGCGCAGCGTGAAGCTGATGAGTTAAAGAGCCAGATGGAAGAAGAACTTGCACAAGCTCAAGCAGATGCCGCAAAAACTCGCGAACAGGCTCGTGCACAAGCTTCCAAGATTGTTGATGAAGCAAGACAGCGTGCCGAAAAGGACGCTGCGAAAATCATTAGCGAAGCTCAGCATTCCATTGAGGCTCAGCATAAGCACGCCATGACTAGCCTCCAAGGAGAGGTATCGGTACTCGCTGCAGCATTAGCTGGAAAGATTCTTGCGTCTAAGCTAGATGACGATACCGTAGGCTCCAAAATCATTGATCATGTTATTGATGAAGTGGGAGACGTTAAGAGTTCGGGTCAAAACAGGTAGTTAAAAGAGTAGCTAAAACGATTTTTTAGTATTACTTAATTGCTACTTAAGTTTTGCATGAATTAGGAGGTAAGAATGCCAGAAAAGGCATCGCGAGTAAGCGAAAACTTATCGCGTTCTTCGCTTGCGCAAGCCATTTCAGATGCTCATGACGAAGCTCAGCGCATATCTGATGAGCTTTCAACAATGATGGATACGCTAGAAAAGTACCCAGAGCTTTCTGACGCTATTACCGATCCAAATAGGTCTTCGGAAGATAAGTCACGACTGATTGACGAGCTTATTGGAGGTAAGGCGCATCCTGTTGTATTGCGCATTATGCACTATCTTGTAGGTACTTGGCATGGCGGTGCAGAAAGTGGCAAGACGGGCAGCTTTGGAGGCGCATGGTCTGGTTTTGAGCGCGAAGCAGGCGAAACTTTGGTTACGGTTACAACCGCTCAGCCTCTTACGGATAAGCAAATCAAGCGTTTGATTGAGATTTACAGCAACAAGTTGGGGCATCGTGCCTACATAAACCCAATTGTGGATCCAAACGTGCTTGGTGGTATGCGAATACGTATAGGCGATCAAGTAACAGACCGCACAATGTTGATGCAGCTTAAGCAGTTGCAGCGTTCTGCGCGAAATGGTGCTTGGACACAGGCAGTGAAATAAGTTAAATAAGGAGAATTATGGCGGAACTATCTATTGATCCCGCCCTTATACGCAAGGCACTTGACGGGTTCGTTGACTCGTATAAGCCGACAGACATGCCAACACAAGAAGTTGGTTATGTTGTTACGGCTGGTGACGGCATTGCGCACGTAGCTGGATTATCTGGCTGCATGGCAAACGAGCTGCTCACCTTCGAAAACGACACCCTTGGCTTAGCGTTTAACCTTGATGCTCACGAAATCGGCGTGGTTATTCTAGGCGATTTTACGGGCATTGAAGAAGGGCAGGAAGTTTACCGCACTGGCGAAGTGTTATCGGTGCCAGTGGGAGACGCCTATCTTGGTCGTACAGTAGACCCATTGGGTAATCCAATTGATGGTCTTGGCGCGATTGAATGCAAGGAGCGTCGTATTCTTGAAGCCCAGGCTCCAGACGTGATCCATCGTCACCCTGTGGACGAGCCTTTGTCTACTGGTTTAAAGGCAATTGACGCAATGACGCCAATTGGCCGCGGTCAGCGTCAGTTGATTATTGGCGATCGTCAAACTGGTAAAACAGCAATCGCAATCGATACGATTATTAACCAGCGCACAAACTGGGAAAGTGGAGATCCAAAGAAGCAAGTCCGTTGCATTTACGTAGCAATCGGACAAAAGGGTTCAACAATCGCTGCTGTACGTCAAAGCCTCGAAGAAGCAGGCGCTATGAAGTACACAACAATCGTTGCAAGCCCAGCTTCGGATTCTGCAGGTTTTAAGTACATTGCACCTTATACTGGTTCTGCAATCGGTCAGCATTGGATGTACAACGGCAAGCACGTTTTGATTGTTTTCGACGACTTGTCTAAGCAAGCGGAAGCATATCGTTCGATTTCTTTGCTTCTTCGTCGCCCACCTGGGCGTGAAGCGTATCCAGGCGATGTGTTCTATCTTCACTCTCGTCTGCTAGAAAGATGCGCAAAGCTTTCCGACGATATGGGCGGCGGCTCAATGACTGGCTTGCCAATTATTGAAACTAAAGCAAACGACGTTTCTGCATACATCCCAACCAACGTGATTTCTATCACTGATGGTCAGATCTTCTTGCAGTCCGATTTGTTCAACGCAGGTCAGCGTCCAGCAGTCGATGTTGGTATTTCCGTGTCTCGTGTTGGTGGTGCTGCTCAGGCTAAGGCTTTGAAGAAGGTCTCTGGCATGCTTAAGATTTCTTTGGCTCGATACAAGTCTTTGGAATCCTTTGCAATGTTCGCTTCCGATTTGGATGCAGCTTCCAAGGCTCAGCTCACTCGTGGCGCTCGTTTAACCGAGTTGCTTAAGCAGAAGCAGTTCTCGCCTCATTCTATGGAGCAAGAGGTTGTTTCTGTGTGGGCTGGTACACACGGAAAGTTAGATGACATTCCTGTAAAAGATGTTTTGCGTTTTGAAAGCGAATTATTGGATTATCTCGATAAGGGAACCGACATTTTGCAAGTGATTCGCGATACTGAAGATTTCACCAAAGAAACAGAATCGAAGCTTGATGCTGCAATTGACGACTTCCGTAGGATGTTTAAGACTTCTGCAGGTAAGCCTTTGATTGTTAAGGATTCTCTGCCTCCAGCTGAAAACCCTGCTCCAGTTGAAAAAGAGCAGCTTGTTGCAAAGCCGAAGTCGGATAATCGTGAATCTGAGGGGAAGTAGCGTATGTCCTCCCAACTTGCATTGAAATCGAGAATTATTTCCACACAGTCTTTAGGTAAAATCTTTAAGGCTCAGGAAATGATTGCGTCTTCTCATATAGCAAAAGCGCGTGATATCGCTCTAAATGCTAAGCCTTATAGCGACGCAATTTTCGATGCCGTGCAGGCGTTGGTAGCTCATCATGAAGCGAATATTAAGCATCCTATTTTTGGTAAAGAACGTTCGGGTAATCGCGTAGCCGTGTTGGCGTTAACTTCAGACCGTGGCATGGCTGGCGCGTTTACGTCTTCGATTATTCGAGAAACCGAGGCGTTGCTCGCAAAGTTGGATGCGGAAGGAAAGCACGCTGAGCTGTACGTGTATGGTCGCCGTGGCGCAACCTATTACAAGTATCGTAATCGCGATGTTGCAGGCACTTGGGAAGGGTCTACTGATCATCCTGATGTGACTATTGCGGAGCGAATTTCCGATACTTTAATGGATGCGTATATGACTCCAGAAGAAGATGGAGGAGTTTCGGAGCTTTACATTGTATTCACCGAGTTTATAAACATGGTGAGGCAGAAGGTTCGTACTCTGCGCATGCTTCCAGTTGAGCTGGTTCCTTTAAAGGACGGCGAAGAGTTTGCTATGCATCGTCCAGATTACGAGGCAGCTTCTGGCCCTTCGGCTTCGCTTTCGTCTACGGGTGCGGTTTCGGCTCGAGAAGAAGCTGTTAGCCGCAGTAATCCGGACGCTGTGGAATATTGCTTTGAGCCAAGTCCAGACGAAGTGTTGGATTCGGTTTTGCCAAAGTATATTCAATCGCGTATACACGAATGTTTGCTTACTTCTGCTGCTTCCGAAACAGCTAGTAGACAGAATGCTATGCATACGGCTACAGATAACGCCCGCAATTTGGTGGAGGATTTGACAAGAAAGCTTAATGCTTCTCGCCAGGCTTCCATCACACAAGAACTTACCGAGATTATCGGCAGCGCTGACGCGCTGAATAATGAGGAGGAATAGGAGCATATGGCTGAAGATCAGACCACAGCACCTCCAGAAGATGCAAAGGAAGCCGATCCAACGGCTGGTCGTGTAACCCGTGTTCAGGGTTCCGTGATTGACGTTGAATTCCCAGTCGGCTATCTTCCAGATATTTACAATGCTCTCAAAGTGGATATCAACACCGTTGGAAATACGGAGGGAGATACTGTTCACGAGATTACATTGGAAGTTGAGCAGCATCTTGGTGATTCCACTGTGCGTGCAGTTGCTTTAAAGCCTACGGATGGCTTGGTCCGTGGCGCTTTAGTTAGAGACACTGGTGGACCAATTTCTGTGCCTGTTGGCGATATTACTAAGGGTCATGTTTTTGACGTAACTGGTAACATTTTGAACGCTAAGCCAGGCGAGAACATTGAGGTTACTGAAAGGTGGCCAATCCACCGCAACCCACCTGCTTTCGATCAGCTTGAGTCTAAGACTCAAATGTTTGAAACAGGCATTAAGGTTATCGATTTGCTTACGCCTTACGTTCAGGGCGGAAAGATTGGTCTGTTCGGCGGCGCAGGCGTTGGTAAAACTGTGTTGATTCAGGAGATGATTCAGCGCGTTGCACAGAATCACGGTGGTGTGTCTGTGTTTGCCGGTGTTGGCGAACGTACTCGTGAGGGTAACGATTTGATTGGCGAAATGGCTGAGGCTGGCGTTTTGGAGAAAACAGCGCTTGTCTTTGGTCAGATGGATGAGCCTCCTGGGACTCGTCTTCGTGTGCCTCTTACTGCTTTGACTATGGCTGAGTATTTCCGTGATGTTCAGAATCAGGATGTGTTGCTGTTTATCGACAACATCTTCCGCTTTACTCAGGCAGGTTCTGAGGTTTCCACGTTGCTTGGTCGTATGCCTTCTGCAGTTGGTTATCAGCCAAACTTGGCGGATGAAATGGGTGCGTTGCAGGAGCGCATTACTTCTACGCGCGGTCATTCTATTACGTCGCTTCAGGCTATTTACGTGCCTGCAGATGATTACACCGATCCTGCACCTGCAACAACCTTTACGCACTTGGACGCTACTACTGAGCTTTCGCGTGATATTGCGGCTAAGGGTATTTATCCAGCTGTGGATCCTTTGACTTCTACTTCGCGAATTCTTGATCCGCGTTATGTTGGTCAGGCTCATTACGATTGCGCTAATCGTGTGAAGGCTATTTTGCAGCGTAATAAGGAGCTTCAGGACATCATCGCTTTGATTGGTATTGATGAGCTTGGTGAGGAGGATAAGACCACTGTGAGCCGTGCTCGTAAGATTGAGCAGTTCCTTGGTCAGAACTTCTATGTGGCTGAAAAGTTCACTGGTCGTCCAGGTTCTTATGTTCCAGCTGATGAGACCATTGAGGCGTTTACGCGAATTTGCAATGGTACTTACGATGAGATTCCTGAGCAGGCGTTCTCTGGCATTGGTGGTATCGACGATCTTGAGCGTCGTTGGCACGATATGAAGCAAGAGTTTGGTGCGTGATTATGGCAGAAAAGCAAGTGAAAACGCTGCACGTTAGTGTGGTTGCAGCCAGACATCCTGTTTGGGAAGGCGATGCCAAGTTTGTGGTTATTCCTTCTGTGAATGGCGCAATGGGTGTTCTTCCTGGGCATGAGGCTGTGCTTGCGTTGATTGATCACGGATTTGTAAAGGTTGACGATTTGAATGGCGTTCGTCATGTTTTTAAGGTGACTGACGGATTCTTTTCTGTTGACTCAGACAATATTACTATTGCTGTTGAGCACAGTTGTAACGTTGATAAAGACGGCAATGTGTTGCCTAACGCTAAAGTGATTTAATGTGATTTAAGTTAATCTAAGGCTGACTTTTGTAATAAGGTACGCTCGATAAGCAGGAGTTTGCGATTATTTATCGCGGCTCCTGCTTTTTGTTTCTTTTTGCCCGCGTTTGTTTCTATTTTGCTAAAAAGGGAACAAATGCGGGAATCTAGTTGGGTGCGATTGTCTTGTAGCGCGGCATTTGATGTGGCACTGGTGTGGTGTTGGTTTGACGTTGTGTTGGTGTCGGCGTGTTGCGTGTGTGTGTTGTGTGGAATGTTGATTTTTCAATGGTTTTATAGTGTTAGTGTTCTTGCTTGAGTAGTTTCCTGAGAAAAGTCTGGGAAAATTCTTTAAAAACCTTGAAACAATGTGTTTTTACGGTTTTATTAGTGTTAATCCACAAATATTATGGTGAAAATAGTTTTTATTGTGGATTAGTTTGTGTGTAACATTATTTTTTTCTGTTTGTTTTGTGTGGTTGCCTCTTGACTTTTTTAAACGGGGGGGGGGTATGTTAATAAGCAAACGCCAGCTGCTCCTAGTTTTGGCTGGTGTTTAAACCATTATTCACGTGTTGTGGATTGTGGAGCAAATTTTTCTCTGCGCCCCTAACGCAGAGGAGAAGAAGAAAGGAAATTAAAATGATGAATAAGAAGGCTATCGCCGCTTTCGCTGCTGGCGCTACTTTGCTTGCCGGCTTCGCAATGGCAACCCCAGCAATGGCTGAGTCTCTAATACCAATGTATAACCAGAATAATGGTTTTGCTGAGGTTTCTGATGGTACTGATGCTTCTGTTCTTAAGGCTACTATCGAGCAGGATAAGCAGGAAATCAAAGCTGCTGAGGACTGGAATGATAAGGTAAGCTCTGCTTACGCTAATGCTAACACTAATACAGCAACAGTTACTGTTGATGGTGTTGTTCCTGCAGATTCAAGCCAAGCAACTCATGTTCTTGTTCTTGGCAAAGATGGTAAGTTGAACCAATTAGTTAAGGCAGGCGCAGTTACCGAGGCTCAAGTTGCTGCTCTTGTGGCTGCTGCTAATAAGGCTGAAGCTGCTGTTGATGCTGCTAAGAAGAAGCTTGCTGATGATGAAGCTGCTTTAGCTAAGCTTGAGAGCAAGAAAGTAACTCCTAAGAAGGATGATAAGGATACTCCATCCAAGCCTGAAACAAAGCCTGTTGTTCCTGGTGTTCATGTGAAGACTGCTGATAAGGCTGCTGCTAAGGGTGAGCTTGCTGCTAAGGGTGCTAAGGGTCATGGTAAGTCTGGCGAGAAGCTTGGTAATGCTGGTGTTGGTGTTGCTTTGACTGCTTTGGCTGCTTCTATGCTTGCTGGTATGGGTGCTGCTGTTCGCAAGATGCGTCACTAAGTTAAAAGGCTTGCGTTGAGCGTGTGATACGCGTGTTGTTTTGCTTCACGCGTATCACAAGCTTTCAAATAGTGGCTTGGGTTTTCGTGTGGTTTGCCGAAAATTTCCTTTTCTTACCATGTGGAGTTTGGGTTGCTGTTTGATTGTGCTTGATGCTTGTTGCTGGTTGGTTGTTTCCTGCTAGGGACGGGATTCTTCCTTCTGGTTTTAAGGGTTTGTTAGATTACTTCTAACAAACCCTTTTTGTGTTTTACTCACTTTGCGACAATTAGCCATTGTGCTATGTCTATTACGCGGATTCCTTCAACGTCGTAAGAATCGTGGCGAGTGTTTGCAAGCAGAATTTTAGGATAAGCGTCTTTTATTGCTTTTAGTGGCGAAAGTTCGCGCTCCAACGTTGCGTCGTCACTAATATTGTCTGAAACCTGAATATAAAGCTTTTTGCTCGCCTTTACTGCCACAAAATCTACTTCTTTTTGGTAAAGTTTGCCAACATAAATTGTGTATCCTCTTCGCATAAGCTCAAGTGCTACAATATTTTCGTACGCTCCTCCGTAATCCATGTTGCGAGTTCCCAAAATTGCGTATCGAAGTGCAGTATCTGCTAAATAGTATTTTTCGTTTGTTTCTAAGTATTTTTTACCGCGAATATCGTAGCGTTTTACTTTATAAAACATGAATGCATTGCATAAATATTTTAGATAATTGCCAACAGTTATGTGAGTTGTT
This sequence comes from Gardnerella sp. c11Ua_71, assembly GCF_055818025.1. Lineage (NCBI taxonomy): Bacteria > Bacillati > Actinomycetota > Actinomycetes > Bifidobacteriales > Bifidobacteriaceae > Gardnerella > Gardnerella sp. c11Ua_71. The sequence continues at coordinate 86,633 of NZ_JARFVR010000005.1, forward strand.
TCAATCTGATTCTGCTTAAGTATTGAGCTTACATTGTTTGCGGTTGTGAGATTTGCAATATTATCCATTAAAAATTCGCATATTGAGTCAAGAAGTGACACTTCCGATATTGCGTATTTGTCTACTAAATCGCGTTTAACAAGAGTTGTATACACGTTTTTTATGTACGCTTTTGCATCGTCTTGGTTGGCGTAAACATATGAGCCTGCGAGTCCGCCCTGTTGTAAATACTTTTGCAGAGCATCGTTAAAGTTGCTTGTTATTTCAAAGTATTCGCAATATTCTGCAAAACTAAACGGAAATACTGGTATTTCAACAAATCTCCCACTAAACAGTGTTGCAAGATCCGAGCTAAGTAAGAATGCGTTGGATCCCGTTAAGTAAATATCGTATTTATTGCTATTGTGAAGGCTATTAATTGCAAGCTCAAATTTTGGGCACAATTGCACTTCGTCAATCATAAGAACGTTGTAAGCGCCTGGTATATAACGGCTTTCAACGTATTCAAAAAGGCTTTTGTAATTTTTCAGATTTTCATAATTTAGGTTATTAAAGTCAATGTTGATTATGTTAAGTTCGTGGTTGTTTGAGTTATCTTGTTGCTGTAGTGCGTTTGGGAGTTGCGCATGCTTTGCTGACGCGTAAAGTTTGCTACTTTGATTGCTGTAGGTGTTTTCTAAATATGTGCGGTAAGCACGCAGCAACTCAGATTTTCCGCTGCGTCGAATGCCAGTGATGATTTTTATATCTGGTGTGCCTTTAAGTCGCTTTAGGCGATTTAGATAATCTGTTCTCTCGATTAGTTTCATTTCAATCGCCTTTCGCCTTCAGAATCGTAGTATTTTTCACTTTTGAAAGTAGATTCGTGTTTTTACTTTCAAAACTTTAATTTTATTTCACTTTTGAAAGTATTATATCATTTTCACTTTCAAAACTGTAATATTTTTTCACTTTTGAAAGTGGTGTTTGGTATAGCGCACAACTTGAACTTCTAAAAATACAAAGTTTGAGTTATCAATAACCTAAACTTACGAAAAATAAAAGTTTAGGTTATGAATAACTTAAACTTGTAAAAGGTGGATTTTGTTGCGACTTCTGCTTGCGAAAAGCTTTATATTCAAGTAACTGAAAGCATGATGGATGAGTCTGTGCGCGAGCGAGAGTTAAAGCCGCTTCGTAAGATTCAGAATAATTACGAGAAACTGGTTATTACTTTTAGTAAGGCTTTAGATGATGACTACGATGGCATTCGCGTTGAAAACATTGTTGATTGGTTGCTTAAGTAGGAGATAGTGCTTAAGGTTTCGTAGTTTTAAGGGCTTTCGCTCGCATTCGCTTGTTTGCGTTCGCGCGTGAAGGCCCTTCTCTTTTGCACTTTTCGATTGCGTTCTTAAGCTTTTATGAATATAATCTCACTTCGCAAAATTAAAAAATTTTCAAATTTGCGAAATGAGATTTGCTCAGCATTAAAGCGTGTAAATCATGTTACGCCGAAACGAGTGGCGTGATGTTGCCGATGCTGGATTCATCAAATCGCAAAATGTCGTAGTCTCGTTGAAGGTTGAGCCAAAAGTCTGGGGTTGTTCTAAAAGCTTTAGATAGCTTGTATGCCATTGTTACACTGATTGAGCGTTTGCCGTTTAAAATTTCTCCAATAGCTGTTTGCGATGTGCCGATAGTGTGAGCAAGCTTGTATGAGCTTATTTTAAGAGGTTCCATAAATTCTTCGCGCAAGATTTCGCCTGGAGTGCTCAAATAGTTATCTGTGGTAGTCGTCGAAGTAGACATCGTAAGCTTCTTTCGTATTATCGTTCCATTTGAAAATTAGTCTGTATTGTTTATTTACTCTGATGCTCCAGTATCCAAGTAGATTGCCTTTGAGTGGTTCAAGCTGATTTCCTGGCGGTGCTTTAAGATCTTGCAAATCGTATGCAGCTTTTAGTATTTGCAACTTTCTTTTTAGGATTTTTTCTAATCCAGTGGGATAACCTTTTGGGTACGAGCCGCCGTATAGGTAATCATTAAGTTCCTTTTCTCTGGTTTCCATAAAACTATGGTAATGTATTGCGTTACTAACGTCAAGCGTTACTGTTGCTTGACTAGTGGACGGTGATGTTGCCTATGCTGTCAATATTTCTATAGCGCTGTTTTCCCAAAATGTAGGTATAGATGAGTATTTTTTGCATGCTATGCCTTCATTTTGGCAAAATGTCGGTATAGAATATATTTTTACATTAGCTATGCAATCATTTTGTGATAAATGCGTTATTTGCGTATAGGTAAAGATATCGCAAGCAAGATATCGCAAGCAAAATATTGCAAGACATTACTGCAAAATCCTCAATAATGTAAACGCAATAACGTAAATGGAGTCGCATTATGGATTACAAAACAATACGCACAATAGTTGCAATGTCTAAAAGTAATGCAAAACCTTGTGATATTGCGGAAGAAGAATATCGATTGCGCATTGATAATCCTGCAACCTATCGTTCTGGAATCATATTTGATGCGCATGAGATTTTTGCAATGTGTGTAACGGATCTTGTAACGTGCATGAATTATATTGCGAATACTGAAAAAGCGGTTGAAAAAGCGTGGAACGAGTTGTCGCGGTTTGCTCAGCGCGAGTATTTAATGCAACTTATTGCAAAAGAAGTGCAAAATACCAACATTATTGAAGGTGTTCACAGCACTAGAAAAGAGCTTTCCAAAGCACTTGATGCCGCAAACGAGCAGAATAAGCATACTCGTTTTAGTGAATTTACTAAGCTTTTTCTCGAGCTTGCGGATTCAAGTGAATGTGACACTTCGATTCCACAAACCTTGCAAGATATACGAAAAATCTACGACAGTATTATGCAGGGCGAATTAGAAGCAAATAATATTCCAGATGGTGAGATTTTTAGGAGTGGAAAAGTAAGTATTCGTGATGGTGCAAATAATGTAGTGCACGATGGCGATGCAACGGAAGCGGAAATTCAAAAGCATATAACTGAGTTATTGCATTTGATGAATAGTGCCGAAGTTCCAACGCTTATCAAGGCGTGCATGTGCCACTATGCTTTTGAGAGCGTGCATCCATTTTATGATGGAAACGGCAGAACTGGGCGGTTTTTGCTTGCTTTGCAATTGCATGAGCAGCTTTCAATGCCAACGGTTTTGAGCTTAAGCTCCATAATTTACGCAGAAAAATCTGGATACTATGCTGCTTTTTCTAAATCACAAGAACTGTTTAATTGCAATGATTTAACTATGTTTTGTTGCACAATATTGGAATATATTAAAAAAGCACAGAGCGAAGTGTTTGAAAATATTAGTGTGCAATTAAAGCACATTATTTACTGTATGGGTAAGCTGCGTGAGCTTTTCCCAGAGGAAGAAATTTCTAAAGTGCAGCGTGAAGCTCTGTCTATTTTGTTGCAAAATAAGCTTTTTTCGTATAATCCAACTCCAATGACTCGCAAGCAACTAAGCGAATACGTTGGTAATGCAATTGATGAGAAGATTGGTGAGAGAAAGATTGTGAGCGCGCTTAACGGTTTGATTGAGCTTGAAATGGTTGATTCTATTGGCGAACGCCCTCTTCGGTATGAGCTTTCTAAAAAAGCGAATGAAATGTTTGCGTGAGGCAAGCGATGTTTGTTTCATTTCGCAAAATTAAAAAATTTTCAAATTTGCGAAATTAGATTTGCTCTGTTTTGCGAAATTAGATTTGCTTGGCATTAAAGCGCGTAAATCATGTTACGCTGAAACGATTGGCGTGATGTTACCCATGCTGGATTCGTCAAATCGCAGAATATCGTAGTCGCGTTGAAGGTTGAGCCAAAAGTCTGGGATTGTTCTAAAAGCTTTATATAGCTTGTATGCCATTGCTACACTGATTGCGCGTTTGCGTGAGCACGCATTAATAAACTGATATTATTTTTGACTACATTTTTGTTGTTTACATTCTTTTTTGTTTGATTATTAGATGTATGAGAAGGCAAATTAATCAATTAACCCTAATTTTGGTCTGGGAAGATACAATAGCAATTTTCCATTGTATAACACAAAAAGTTGGGTTGATAGCTATAGAGTATAATCAACCCAACTTTTATTCTATACGCTTAATTAGTGTATATTGAGTTTATAATAAACTATTCCAATCCAACTTCTTCTGCCGTAGCATAAGATAACTGTGTACCTCGTTTGGTTACAGCATCTCCAGCATATATGTTGGCTGCTTTTATAGATGCTTCTATGTCATGGGTCTTTACCCATGTATGGCTGAAACATCCAATGAACGCATCGCCAGCGCCAGTTGTGTCAACTGCATTTTGCGCGGATTGTGCATCAGCTTTAAACATCTTTTCGCCTTCGCTATTTACCAATAGGGCTCCTTTGCTTCCTAATGTAACAATTACATTAGGAATGCCAGATTGTAATAGCATTCTAGCTGCATTAGTGATATCTTCACTAGTGTCAACAGGCATTCCAGTAAGGAGAGAAAGCTCGCTTTCGTTAGGCACAATAAATTCGCAATTGCGAATATTCTCTAGTGATAAAGCTGGATCTGCTGGAGCTGGATTCAGCAGGACTGGTACACCCAATTCCGCACCCATTTTTATTGTTGCATATACAGTTTCTAGAGGAATCTCTAACTGTAGAACTATCAGTTTGCATTTTGAGATTTCACTGCGAGCTTTTTCCACATCATTTGGCTTAAGTTTTGCGTTTGCTCCTTTGACAATAATTATTGAGTTTCGCGATTGTGGATCTACAAAGATTGGGGCTACTCCAGATGTAGCGTCTGTTCTCATTACGAATTTAGAGTCAATACCATTTTTCTCAAAATTGTTAATTGTGTTTTCCGCGAAAACATCGTTACCAACCCTTGTTACCATCAATACTTTTGAGCCCATTCTAGATGCTGCTACAGCTTGATTAGCACCTTTTCCTCCACAACCCATGTGAAAGTCTGGGGCTTCTACTGTTTCTCCATCTGTTGGCATACGGTTTATGTAAGAAATCAAATCAACCATATTTGATCCAACTACTGCAATTTCCATTGTTACTTCTCCTTAATTCCAGTATGAACAGTGAATTTCTTTGTTTCGCCAGGATTTAATTGAATCAATGTGCCAGCTTTCCTAGCAGCTTCGCGCCCTTCTGGCCTAGATGTTCCAGGCAGAGCAAAAGCTGCAACTTTTTGATCTGCATTGTAAAGAATCCATCTGGTCACAACAGGGAATTCTTGCGTGGAGAATTGTGTTTCGAATGTAGTACCGTCTGGAGCAACCATATCAATAATTGCATTGTCCGTAATTTTGTTTACTCCATCCGCAAAGTAGACAATTTCTGGATCAAATTCTTCTGCTCCTACTAATGAATTAGCATCTTTTTTACCACTTAGTATGTCTTCATTAAGTTGTGTCCATCTTGGAGTTGGCTTTACGTGAGCAGGAATAGATGTTCGTAACTTGAATGTGTCATTGCCAAAGTTTTGTGTTATTTTAGCGTCCTTTACAAATGCATAGTTCATGTGGCACATGTACTGTAGTGGCATTGACGCATATAGCGACTTATTGGTTACTTCTAAATGAATATCAAACATTGAAGAACCTTCGTGTAAAGTTACTGAAGGTTTTGCAACATAGTGATCACCAAAGCCCTGTAAGTATTCGTAGGAAGATTCAATTGTTATAGATGTCTCGGTAACAATTAATTTTGCATTATCCATATGCGAGCATGGGAATTCACCGTGTAAAGGATGCGTATCTTCCGGAGAAGGGCACCCTGCAGCTAAAAGTCCAGAATGGAATGCAAAGCACCCGTATGTGTTAACAATTTGGTTTGCTGGTTTAGGTTTTGAGAACATGTTATCCATTCTCAAACTTTTACCATCAAAATTTGCATCCCAAATAATCTGTCCCATGAATGGAAGCACTTCAACATATCCTCTAGAATTATGTATTGTCAAGGATGCAATACCTTGAGGATATTGTTTTGTGGTAACAGACCATTCATTATTGTGTAATATTTCTTTTACTGATTCAGTGAATTGTGATTCGAAAAGATTAATATTAAATTCTGACATGACATTCAGCTTTCTTTTTTAGATTTTTTGTAGGTTAAGTAGAAATAGATGAATACCGCTGCAAAGCAGACTAAATCAACTATGAATGAGATTTGCATAGAGCCAGTGTGATCAGATACAAGTCCTTGTATTGCGGGAACAATTGCTCCACCGATTATTGACATAACAATTACCGCGCCGCCAGTCTCTGTGAAACGTTTGTCTTCTATGGAATCCAGAGTACGCGAGTAAATAGTTGCCCAACATGGTCCAAATAGTGCTGATACTAACACTGCTGCATATACGGCAGTCATATTTGGAACAAGTATTACATACACTAATGCAATAAATCCGCATGCTGAGTATCCAATAAGCACAAGATCTTGATTTATCTTCGTCATAAGTAAGTTTGCAATAAACTTTCCTGCGAAGAATCCAATGAATGAAAAGATCATGAAGTTTGCTGCGGTGCGTTCATTTAAACCATGATTTATATTGAGAGCAAGTCTAATAGTGAACGACCAAACAGCCGTCTGCATTCCTACATACAAGAATTGTGTTAGAATGCCGATTCTAAACCTAGAATTTTTTATTAGATAGCGTAGTGTTTCCACTATTGATGCATTATCTTTTGCATCCTCATCAGTGTGTGTAGGTTTGCAAGATGGGAATTGTGTTATAGCAATAATAATTAGCATTACTAACAGGATTAAAATGATAACCCTATATGGATGTAGAGTCCTTTGTAACATTTCCCTGGCAAACTTTTGGCTCTCTGCCACACTCATTTTTGCCATTTGATTATGTAAAGATTCACCTTCTGTGAAGATTAAATACTTTCCTAGCAGAATACCAGCGATAGACCCTAGAGGGTAGAAAGTTTGAGAAATGTTTAATCTCAAAGTGGAAAGTCGTTTTTCTCCAATCATCGATGAATATGTGTTGCATGATGTCTCTAAGAATGACAAACCTACTGCTATTGCAAATAAAGACACTAAGAACACAGAATATGTTGCCATAGTGGATGCCGGGAAGAACAATGAGCATCCAATTATGTATACGGTAAGACCTATCAGTATGCCAACCTTGTAGCTAGAATGCCGAATTACTCTAGACGCAGGTATAGCGATTAAGAAATACCCCCCGTAGAATGCTGATTGTACAAATGCTGATGCAAAATCGGACAGTGAAAACACCGACTTAAATTGAGTGATTAATACATCATTAAGACTTGCTGCGATTCCCCACATTGGGAAGCATATCGATAATAGCATGTATTGAAAAATAGGAGTTTTATTTAGATATCCATCTTTTAGTTGTATGGTTTTATCTTTTATAATTCCCCAAGTTTTATTAGTAGCAAATGTTTCTTCATTTGCTAAATCTGACTGCTGTGTAATCATGATTCTTCTCCTGAGAGAAGTTTCACTCCAGCAGAGGCTCCGATCCTGTTGGCGCCAGCTTCAATCATTTCGTTCATCTCTTCTGATGTATGAATTCCCCCAGCAGCTTTAACGCCCATATCTGGTCCAACAGTTTTTCGCATAAGTTTAACAGCGTGTACTGTCGCTCCTCCAGTAGAGAAGCCTGTTGAAGTTTTAACAAAATCAGCGCCAGCTTCTTGTGCGCATTTGCTGGCCTTTACTATTTCTTCATCTGTTAATAGACACACTTCAAGGATGACTTTAACAATAGCTTGGCGATTTGCACCTTCTACAACTGCCTCAATGTCCTTGGTTACATATCCCCAGTCGCCTTCTTTCGCGGCTCCTATATTAATAACCATGTCGATTTCATTTGCACCTTCTTTGATTGCAAGTTCTGTTTCAAACTTTTTGACTTCTGTACAATGCGTTCCAGAAGGGAATCCAATTACAGTGCAAACTTTCACGTCACTATCTTTAAGGAGCTCTGAAGCTAGTTTAACTCTGCATGGGCTTATGCATACTGAGCAGAATCCATACTTTTTAGCTTCGTTGCAGATTTTTATGACCTGTTCTGTTGTTGCATCGGGAGCTAACAATGTGTGATCTATGTATTTAGCTTTTTCTTCCATTTTGTCTCCTTTGACTTTAGAGAAACTACCTCAGTTTCTCTAGGCATAGAGTGTAGTAGTTCAGGAGACGTATTTGAACAAAATTTCAGAACATATGTGCAATTTTTAAGAATTGTTACTCTTTTTACATATCGACGCTAGTTTGTGCGCAGTTGGTACATCTATAACCAATCGATTTGCATATTTATAAGTCAATGCAACATAAATGGAGTCTAATTTTTCATTTCCGCCTGCTATTAAAATGCGTTGTTCTTTGTGCCGTAATTCTGGCAAAGAAATCGTAAGAGTCCGAGCATTTAAATCTGGTAAGCAAACCCTACCATTTCTATCTACGAAATGTGAACAAATATCGCCGACAGAATTTTCAGTTAATTCTTTTTTCTCATTGTTTGTTATGAGTGGAGAAGACATAAGAGGCGATGTAGATTCATTTGAACCAACACTATAGACGACAATTCTTGCTTTTTCTGCATGAGAAATCACATTCCTTATGCCAGTTTGACGTTCTACAGCCTGTTTAGCTTCAACAGATTCAAAAATAATTGGATAAGCAATTGTATGTATAGTGGCATTTAAAGCGATATGGAATGCTTTTAATGCGTTCATCATAGAAAAATCCATAGAAGGCAAAGACATGTCTCCGCGCAATTGAACAACATGTATGTTATTAAAATGCATCTCTGGCATTTGTGAAGCAACATAATCGATTGTCCTTGACCAAGATATTCCAATTGTATCTCCATCTCTCAGAAGGCTAGCTATGAGTTGTGAACCAGCTTTTCCTAATGATTTATGTAGATTTGTATCGCGTCCTCTTATAGGAGAGACAAGTCTAACTTCATCAAGTTGAAAATATTTTTTTAATGTTTCTATAAGATGTATGTCTTTCTCTCTTGGATCTTCTACTGTAATTTTTACGAATCCACGTTTTTTAGCATGAGATAATAATTTTGACACGTTCGGCCTTGAAACATGTAAAACTTCGCTCACTTCAGCTTGAGATAATCCATTGTAATAAAGCTTTGCAACGTCTAAAGCTTGATGATCTTTGTGGGTCATGCCTAATTGATCTGTTTTCATCATTTTCCCATTCACGCATGATAATCATCTTTAGCTGCATAAGTTAGTAGACTAATTTTCGATTTTCATATACGACTGAATAATATGGGATAATTATATGTACAATTTAATAATAAATTAAGTGCTAAATACAAAAAGTAAGTTTATTTTTATATTATGAATACCGTTGTAATGTATTTTTAGCTAATAAAGTCATTGTCGGCATATTAATCTTTTTGCAATAATACAAAAGCTTTACCGGCATGTTGCAAGCATGTTGGTTGTTGTAGTAAGTCTTGTTTATGCGATGATAATATATTTGATTTTTTCCCTGAAGAGTCTTAATGATTTGCAATTACTATATCGAATGTCAATATTGTTTTTAATTTTTCTTATTCGACAGAATTCAATAAGTTGATTAATTTTTAGACAAATTCTACCAAGGTAAAGTACATAAATATTATATTTATATATTTTGTAAATATTTTTCGTTGGCAATATGCTGATGTGAAAATATTAAAGATAATTGCGATCTGGCATGCATATAAGTGAGGATTTGTGATTTATGCTGACTTTACCATCAATCTTAATATAGTTGTTGATACAGTATTTTTCCCAAGATGTCGGTATAGATGAGTATTTTTTGTACGCTATGCCTTTATTTTGCCAAAATGTAGGTATAGAACATGGCTTTCTGTAAACTATGACGACATTTTGCTATTTTGTGGCTTTTGGGGGATATTGTTGTGGTTTTTGATGATTGATAGAGTGTTTGATATTGGGAGTGAGGCAAGCGATGTTTAGGAACGTAATGGCGATTGAGCGCGCGCTTGGAACGGGGATTATTATCTCTAGCAGCAAGCCGATTCCACAGCGCGTGCAGAAGCGGATTCGCGCTTTTGTTGACGAGTACGAATCGGTGCTTTCGCGCTTTCGCGCGGATTCGCTTGTTTCGCGCATGGCTTGTGCGGATGATGGCGGCGATTTTGAGTTTCCAACGTGGGCGCAGCCGCTTTTTACGCTTTATAGTGAGTTTTACGCTGCTACGCACGGTGCTTTCGACGCGTGTATTGGTGCAGATTTGCTTGCGCTTGGCTACGATAATTCCGTGCAATTCGTTCCGCAATCAGCAGTTAGTGCAGGTAAGAATGAGAATAGTAGCAGTGACAGTTGGTCTAACTACCGCCGCGCTTTGCCAGTTACGTGGGGGAATATTTCGCGAGATTGCGGCAGCGCAACGCTTCGCACCAATCAGCCAGTGCAGCTTGATTTTGGTGCAGCTGGAAAGGGCTATTTTGTAGATCTTGTAACACAGATTATTAAAGAGGAGCTTAGTGGCGATTCGCCTTCGAATAGCGATTCTCGTACCGATTTTGATTTTTTGGTTAACGCTGGCGGAGATATGCGCGCTTGTTTTAGCGAAGAGAATAATCAAATAAAAGTTGCTCTGGAAAATCCTTTTGACACAACTCAAGCAGTTGCAGTAGCATCAATCGCAAGCGGAGCGTTGTGTGCGTCGTCTAATGCGAGAAAGTGTTGGAAAGTAAAAGATGCAAGTTACTTAGGCAAAGATGCAAGTGGCTTTGAGTCTAATTTAATTGCAACTCACTTGATTAATGCGCTTGATGGCATCCCTGCTTGCGATTTATGCGCAAGCTGGGTTTATATTCCTGCTAAAACTTGCGATTTCCCAACTGCTTACGCTGATGCGCTCGCAACTGCGTTGTTTGTATCGCAAGAAAACGATTTGCAAAAAATCGTGCAAACCACCAGTGCTGAGTTTGCTGTAATGCTGCCTAATAAAACGCTTCGCAAAACGCGTGCATTCCCAGCGCGCTTTTTTCGGAGTGATGCTGAGTAATGCTGAATAATTCCAACTAATGCCCAATAATGACTATGCGAGCTAGCTTGCTTGCAAGAATCGAAGCTAGACGCAAACAATACGGTAGCGTTGCAATCAGCTTCCACTTTCAAATGTGCATAGTAAAATTGTAAAATAAATTTTACTGTAAAGTAAAAAATTGCAGATAAGGAGATTGTGTGTAATGTCTTATAAAACAGTTGATTCTTTAATGCGACATCTTAGAGATAGCGGCTTAATTATTTCTGGTAGTGTACAAAAAAGACAACTAATAAGTACTGGATATTTGGGTTATAGGCCAAAAGACCTATAACCCAAATTTTTTACTTGGCACTGTTAACTCAACCTTAAGCCCACCATGTTTGCTTCTGCTTATATCAACCGTTCCGTTATGAGAGCTAATAATCTGTTGAACAATTAGCAGACCCAAACCATGCCGTTGCTCTACAGTACTTGTATCGCAAATCATATAGTGCGGTGCATGATTAAGCTTTTCGATTTTTTCATCTGAAGCACCTATGCCATTATCCTCAACGCAAATAATACAATTGTTATTATTTGCAGCAACGGATACATAAATCGTACACCCATTTTCATTATGAGATATGCTGTTCTGAATAAGATTAGATATTGCTCGTTTTAATAAATCTTTGTCTACATTAATATTGCAAACAGTCAATTTAGCATCTGTTTCCCACTTAATCGAAAACTCATCTTGCACACCCATATTCATAAAATCCACAACAACTTGCCTAACAACAGCAACAATATTTTCTTCTTTTTTCATAATGGGTTGCATATTATATTCAAGTTTTGAAGCCAAATTAAGGTCATTAATCAAATTCTTCATTCTTGCACTTTGCTTAATAATCATCGTCGCTTTTTTACGATCTTCTTGCGAAATATGGAGAGAATTTTCTAACTGTCCCGCATATCCCATAACCATAGATAACGGAGTACGAATATCATGCGAAACTCCAGCTATCCAATTCGCTCTTGCAGTCTCCTTTTTTCTCAATTGTTCTTTTTGTATTTGCAAAATATCGGAAGCAGAATTTATGTTAGATGAAATTTCTGAAAGCGCTCCTGTTTCTGGAATATGCACGCTTTCTCCACTAGATAAACGTTGTATCCCTTTTGTAATCGGATTAATTGATTTTAGTAGTTTTATATTAGCTATTAAATAAATTCCAAGAATAAGCAAAATGTTGATGAAGAATACGCTTAAAACAATCTGTGGAAAATTTGAGATTAAACTGTAGTTCCAACTTGGTTGCGTATGTTTCCAAAAGCTTTTGTGCGGAAATCCGACTACGACAACTCCATTCTTATTATCACCAGTGTAAGTTGGATAACCATCAATGTAGCCAACGCTCAAATTAGCTACATCAGACAAAGTATAATCGTTTGGAATAGTTGCAGGAACGTCTTTTGTTTTCCATACGACTCTTAACGTATTATTATCAATCAAAATTGCCCATGCGCCAGAATTTGTCAATTTGGAAGACATATTTTTTGATAATACATAATCCCCACTTGCGGATAATTGTAATGCTTCTCCCGTCTCTTTTGCTATGTTATAGGGAGACATCTCTTTATCGGGTGCGTAACTCCCTATAAGTACAACAAACGCAATAATATTCATTAATACTATGAGCACAGTGCTTAGTAGAAAAATACTTATAAAGCGTTGTATTAGTTTTGGTATGCTTTTCATTCTGCTTTACTCCACAATCAGCTTGTATCCTAAACCTTTTACTGTTACCAATGAAACAGGCTGCGATGGATTGAGTTCTATTTTTTCTCTTATACGACGTATATGTGCCATTAAAGAATTTTCATATCCAAAAGGATTATCACCCCATGCAGCTTCACATAACGCGTCAATTGTTACGATACGTCCCGCATTTCTATATAAAGCAGAAAGCAAATCGTGTTCTTTGGCTGTAAGTGGAATATGTTCGTTATTTTTTATTACTTCTGCAGAAGAAAAATCAATCTGACTATTTTTCAGTTTAACAATGGGATTTTCGCTCTTGTAGCTTCGTCTTAAAATTGCCATAATGCGAAACGTTAGCTCTTTTGGAAGAAACGGCTTTACAATATAATCGTCTGCTCCTAAGTCAAATCCCTTAAACTTATCTTCATCTTCACCGCAAGCAGTAAGGAATAAAATAGGACAATCACTATATTGTTTTATCTGCTTCATTAGTTCAAACCCATTACCGTCGGGGAGCATAACATCAAGGATTGCTAATTCTGGACGTAATTTTTGTGTTGCTTCTACGGCATCTTTTATACTTTTTGCAGTCGTTATATTATAAAAACCGTATTCGTTTAATATGGACACAACCATATCTAGAAGTTCCTGCTCATCGTCAACAAGCAGCAGATGCTTGTTCAATAAATAATCATTCAGATTCATGGAGAACCCCCTAACATATATTATGCCATGTGAATATTCATTTTTTGATCTCGCATAAAAATGTAAGGTAGATGTAAGGTGAAGAGAATGTTGTAGAAAGGTTGACGCAATATCATAAATCCTGAAAGGAGATATTGCCATGAACAATATTGTTACAACAGAACATTTAACAAAAAAATATAAGTCATTTATTGCTGTTAATGATGTTTCACTTCATATTCGCAAAGGTAGCATTTACGGCTTTCTTGGGCCAAATGGAGCTGGAAAATCTACAACAATGAAAATGCTCTTAGGGCTTACGGCTCCAACAAAAGGTGTGTTTACAATCGACGGAAAGCAGTTTCCTGCCGACCGCATACCTATTTTGAAAGAAATAGGCTCGTTTATTGAATCGCCATCTTTCTATGCAAATCTAACAGGTAGAGAAAATCTTGACATTATACGTCGCATTTTAGCATTGCCTAAGAGTGCAGTTGATGACGCATTAGAATTAGTGGGTCTTTCTGAGTTTGGAGACCGTCTTGCAAAAAAATATTCGCTTGGCATGAAGCAAAGGCTTGGTCTTGCTGGAGCATTGCTTGGTAGACCACCTATTTTGATTTTAGATGAGCCAACAAATGGACTAGATCCATCTGGCATACATGAAATCCGAAATCTGATTAAGTCGTTGCCAGATCTTTACGATTGCACGATTCTTATTTCTTCTCATATGCTATCCGAAATTGAGCTTATTGCAGATGATATTGGAATACTTAATCACGGACACTTGTTATTTGAAGGTAGTTTAGATGAACTACGACAGCATGCTTTACAATCTGGTTTTGCTTCCGACAATTTGGAAGATATGTTCCTATCCATGATTGATGAAGACAATAAGATCAGGAAGCAGAGTGCAAGACTATGAAAACGCTTGTAATCGAACTAAAAAAATGCAAGAGAACTGGTTTTATAGCTCTTATGATTGCTATTGGCATTATGGGAGCAGCGTACGCTTTTGTGAATTTCATTGTACGAAAAAGTACATTATTAAACCTGCCTTTAGCTCCTATGGATATTCTTCTTACACAGCTTTACGGCATGATTATGGTGTTAAACATGTTCGGCATAATAGTCGCCGCATGCATTATCTACAACATGGAATTTAAGGGAAATGCAGTAAAAAAGATGCATATGCTTCCTATGAGTGTTCCTGCTATGTACCTATGCAAATTTATTCTGCTGACTGTTCTATTACTAATCGCTATTTGCATACAAAATTTAGCACTTGCAAAAATCGGTGTAACAGATTTGCCACAAGGCACGTTTAATGTAAGTACTCTTATATCTTTTGCTGCATATTCATTTATTACATCAATGCCCGTATTGTCCTTTATGATTTTTGTATCATCACGATTTGAAAACATGTGGGTGACGCTTGGAATTGGTGTAGCAGGATTTTTAAGCGGCATGGCATTGGCTTCGTCAGACATCGTGCTTTTTATGGCATCACCTTTTATCGTTATGCTAAAACCAGCAGTTGCCATGAGCGCGCAACCTAATACTACGGTCGTAATCGTATCAATAGTTGAAACACTTCTGTTTTTATGTTCTGGATTGTGGGCAGCTAAGAAGCTGCACTACGAATAAGGAGATTATGAAAATGAGATTTTTTGAACTTCTTAAAATTGAATTTACGAAAGTAAAGCGGAGTAAAATTGTTCCTTTGATTTTTATTGCACCGCTAATTGTGGTTGGATCTGGTGTAGCAAGTCTGCATAGATACTTCACTCCAGAATATACACACGCATGGGCTGCTATGTTTATTCAAAGCGCATTAGTCTATTCATACTATTTGCTTCCTCTTAGTATGATTGTTATTTGCGTGATGATTGCCGGACGAGAAACGAGCAATAACGGAATACTAAAAATGCTGGCACTGCCTGTTAGTCGATACGCGATTTCTGCTGCAAAATTTTGCGTACTGTTATTTTATTTGCTTATGGAAATGGTCGTATTTTTTGCTGTATTCGTTATAGCAGGATTGTTTGCAACCAGTAGCACAGGAGTTACAGAAACGCTCCCAATTATGTATCTACTAAAATGGTGTTTAGATCTGTTTTTGACTATGATTCCAAGCGTAATAGTCATGTGGGCGATTACTGTTCTTTTTGAAAAGTCAATGTTATCCGTTGGATTAAATATACTTCTTGTGATTCCTGGCGTATTAATAGCAAATACTCCACTTTGGGTAGTTTATCCTTATTGTTACAGCGGATATATGGTTTCCCGCTCTCTACATGCAGTTACATCAACAGGATTAGGAAACGGATTTAATCTTATACCATTTTTGCCATGTGCAATTGCAATATCTGTGTTTGTATTTTTGATTGCAATAACACAATTTGGCAAAAAAGAGATGAGATAATAAGGGGTACTAAATAACAATGCAGTGAAATAACAAATGCAGATGTGACTTGCAAAATCGCGTATAAGTTTTTAGCTATACACAAAACGCGTAAAACGTTCAAAACGTTCAAAACGCAGTATGGAAACAAATAGAACAAAAACAAAAAGCTTTCGGTTTTGAATGCCCCTAGTAGCAAACAAAACCGAAAGCAACACACTCAACACTCACCCCCCCCACGCACAACAAACGCCAACACAAAGACGATTCCGGGGTTATAGTCCAAAAGGGGTTATTTCCCGAGATAAAATCTCGTTGCAAGCAATACGGTAGCGTTGCTGCTGATTGTGCGCGTTTACAGTAGAATATTAAAGAACGCTTATTTAATTAGCTTATATATTGCGCATGCGCTTGCACGAATTGCACGAATAGGGAGCAGCAGAATGGACACTCGCAAAGAAGAAGAACGCGCGGAATTGCATCGCACGATTTGGAAGATTGCAGATGATTTGCGAGGTTCTGTTGATGGCTGGGACTTCAAAGCATACGTGTTGTGCACAATGTTTTATCGCTATATTTCCGAGAATTTATGCGATTATATCAATAAAAACGAGCATGAATCTGAAGGCGGCGATCCAGATTTTGATTATGCAAAAATAAGCGATGAAGATGCCGAGCCTATTCGCAGCGAAATGATCTCGGCTAAAGGTTTCTTTATACTTCCTAGCGAACTGTTTTGCAATGTGTTGAAGCGTGCTCCTCAAGATAGTGATTTAAACGAAACGTTGAGCCGCGTGTTCCGCAATATTGAAGCGTCGTCTCAAGGAACTGATTCGTCTGGTGATTTTAAGGGATTATTCTCCGATTACGATGTGAATAATATTAAGCTTGCAGATACTGTTGAAGGCAGAAATAAGCGTTTTGTTAAGTTATTACAAGTGATTAGTGAGATGAAGCTTGGTAGCGTAAACAACAACGTGATTGAGGCTTTTGGTGATGCTTACGAATATTTGATGGGCTTGTATGCGTCTAACGCTGGCAAGTCTGGCGGCGAATACTTTACGCCTGCAGAAGTCTCAATGCTGCTCACACGTCTTGGAACAGTTGGAAAATCAAGCATTTCCAGCGTGTACGATCCCGCGTGCGGTTCTGGCTCGCTTCTTTTAAAGGCCAAAAAAGTGCTAGGCATTGAAAATATTAATGGCGGTTTTTACGGTCAAGAAAAGAATGTTACTAGCTACAACTTGTGCCGCATGAACATGTTTTTGCATGATGTGAATTTTAACAAGTTTGAGATTACTTGCGGCGATACTCTTATAAATCCGCAAATTGATGCTAATAAAAAGTTTGAGCTGGTTGTTTCTAATCCTCCTTATTCCACGAGTTGGGAGGGGGATTCTAATCCGTTGATGATTAACGATCCTCGTTTTGCTCCAGCTGGAGTTCTTGCTCCAAAAAGTAAGGCAGATATGGCATTTGTGTTGCACTGTTTGGCGCATTTGGCGGAAGATGGTGCTGCTGCTATTGTTTGTTTCCCTGGGATTATGTATAGAGGCGGAGCCGAGCAAAAGATTCGCCAATATTTAGTTGAGCATAATGCTGTTGATTGCGTGATTCAACTTCCAAGCAACTTGTTCTTTGGTACTTCGATTGCTACGTGCATTATGGTTTTGCGTAAAAACAAGCGGAATGATACTTCTATATTGTTTGTTGACGCAAGTAAAGAGTTTGTAAAGTCAACGAATAGCAACAAGCTTTCGGATGAGAACATTGAGCAGATTGTTAAGTGGTACACTTCTAGGCAAGATGTGGAGCACATTGCGCACGTTGCGTCTTTGGAAGAAGTGGAATCCAATAAATACAATCTTTCCGTTTCCACATACGTTGAAGCAGAAGATACTCGCGAAAAGATTGATATTACAGAGCTTAACGCACAGTTAAAAACGATTTGCGCTCGTGAGCAGGAGTTGCGCGAGCAAATTGAGAAGATTGTAAGCGAGATTGAAGCTGGCGGTGTTAACTCGGATAATATCGAGGTGGCTCAATGACTAGCAAACTTGAGGAATTAATCGCCAAGCTTTGCCCGAATG
This sequence comes from Gardnerella sp. c11Ua_71, assembly GCF_055818025.1. Classification (NCBI taxonomy): domain Bacteria; kingdom Bacillati; phylum Actinomycetota; class Actinomycetes; order Bifidobacteriales; family Bifidobacteriaceae; genus Gardnerella; species Gardnerella sp. c11Ua_71. The sequence goes on from NZ_JARFVR010000005.1 coordinate 104,565, forward strand.
GTGTGGAGTATAAGAAAATTGGCGATATTGCAGATTATGAGCAGCCTACGAAATATATTGTAAAAAGTACAAAATATGATGATTCTTTTACTACTCCAGTATTGACTGCTGGACAGAGCTTCATACTTGGATATACAGATGAATTAGATGATATTTATTTAGCGTCAAAAGATAATCCTGTAATTATTTTTGATGATTTTACTGGCGCAATTCAATGGGTTGATTTTCCATTTAAAGTTAAATCATCTGCTATGAAAATGATTACAACGAAGTCTAATGTGTTAATACGATATTTATACCATTGGATGTCACTTCTTGGATTTTCTTCTTCGGAACACAAACGTCTTTGGATTAGTACATATTCTAATTTTGAAATTCCAGTGCCGCCGCTTGACGTACAGGCGGAGATTGTGCGGATTTTAGATACGTTTACAGAGCTTACAGCAGAGCTTACAGCAGAGCTTACAGCTCGTAAAAAGCAATACGAATACTATCGAGATACCTTACTCACGTTTGACGATAATAATCCCCTACACTCGCTTATATCACGCTACTGCCCAAACGGTGTGGAGTATAAGAAGATTAAGGATGTATATCTTCGTATTAAAGGTACACCGATTACTGCAAGTAAGATGAAAAAAATAGCTTCTGAAGATGGTGAAGTTAGGATATTTGCTGGCGGTAAAACTGTTATTAATGCTCATGAATCAGACATACCTAAAGCGAATATTACGAGAGTTCCAGCAGTTTTAGTGCAGTCTCGTGGTGTTATTGATGTTGTTTATTATGATAAGCCGTTTACTTTTAAAAATGAGATGTGGGCTTATACTTCAGATAGTTCTATTGGCGTAAAATTCTTGTATTACTTATTAAAAAACAATATTCAATATTTTCGTGATGCAGCTTCAGGAATGGGATCGTTGCCGCAAATTTCTTTACATGTAACAGAAGATTTTGAAATCCCCGTTCCGCCTCTCGAAGTACAGAATCAAATCGTACAAATTCTGGATCGCTTTGACGCGTTGTGCAATGATTTAACTCAAGGCTTGCCTGCAGAAATCGAAGCTAGACGCAAGCAATACGAGTACTACCGCGATCAACTCCTAACCTTCAAGCGTGCGTAATGTAGTTATGCACAATTTATGTAAAGTAAACTATAAAAGCGTATTTAGTATTACAATTTACATAAATTACATTTCTAGTGAGACTCGCCGAAGAGATTGAGGAGGTAAAAAATGTCTGATAGACTTGCTGATAACAGCAGCCCCCTAAGCCTACTAACAGTGCTCAAACCTGGGGGTTCTTCTTGTTTTTCAGCTGATTCAAAGCCTCCAAAATCTATTGACGATATGATTCAACTCATGAAAACTCGAGAATTAGTAGTTACAGATGAAAATAATTTAAAAAGTATGCTATATAACTGCAACTACTATAGATTATCTGGGTATTTTCGAGTGTTTCAAGTCGATCCTTCTTCTGGCAATAATCAGTTTAAGCCAGGCAGCAAAGATGTTGATTTTCTTGTGCCGTACAAAATGGATGAAGAATTGCGAACAATTATCCTTAAAGGTACAGCACAAGTAGAGTTAACATTAAGATCTAGATTTGCATATCACGTTGCAAGCTCTGGAGGAGCATATACATACCTCAATTCAGATTCATATATTAAAAAGTCTAATATAAGCATAAAGAATCTTTTATCTAATATGAACAAATGGCTGAAAAAATCTAATGAAGTTTGTATAAAACATTATAAGAGTAAGAAACAACCTATACCAATATGGGCTGCCGTTGAAGCTTTTCCATTTGATACTATTTCACGAATGATTTCTTTGTATAAAGATACTGATGTGTTGCGAAAACTTTTTGATTCAATGGGGTTAAAAACAGAAATTCGTAAATCTTCTGAATCAATCCATTCAATAGTGTACTTGCGTAATTTGTGTTCTCATCATTGTAGGTTATGGTATAAGGAAACTGTAATATCAACTCCTTCAATTCGTGATGTTAAAAATTCTTCTTTATTAAACGGCTATACAGATAAATCTATTGCTGCAGCATTAGTAAATTTAATGTATTTAGTATCAAAAATAGAAAACAATCATAATTATGAGAACGAAATAAAAGAATTTCTGAATAAAAATGAAGAATATAAAAATGGAATATTTAACCATTTGCATTGGAGATAATTTAAATTTGTAGAATATACAATTCGTTATGCTAGTAAGAAGGAAGCAGAATGAAAATCGTGTTAGAGAATCAAGATAGCACTGTAATGTCTATGTTTACGCCGAGTGCGCGCAACGACGGCAGCTATCAAAGCGAAGCACAACTCGAAGAAGAGTTTATTAACATTTTGCAATCCCAAGGTTACGAGTATGCTCATATTCACAACGATAAAGATCTTATAGCAAATCTTCGCGTGCAAATCGAAAAGCTCAACGACTATCATTTTTCAGATGGCGAGTGGGAAAGATTTTTCAAAGAAAATATTGCAAACAGCACTGACGATATAGTTAAGAAAACAGATACTATTCAGCGAGATAACGTTAAAATACTCAAAAAAGATGACGGCATAGATAAGAACATTACTATTATTGACAAAGAAAATATTCACAAGAATATTGTGCAAGTAATCAATCAGTATGCTGTTGATGCAAACGATAATGATGCAAATGGCCCTGCGCGTAGCAATCGTTACGATGTGACTGTTCTGGTAAACGGCTTGCCAATGGTTCATATTGAGCTAAAGCGCAGAGGTGTGCCTATTCGAGAAGCGTTCAATCAAATTAACCGTTATGCTCGTGACTCATTTTGGGCTGGGAATGGGCTATTTGGATACGTGCAAATTTTCGTAATCTCAAACGGCACTGAAACGAAGTATTACTCTAACTCAACGCGCAATAATGCTTACAATGAGCAGAAAAGTAAAGGATCTAGTAAAACAACAACAAGTAACAGTTTTGAATTTACAAACTATTGGTCCGATGCTCAAAACACTATAATCTCCGACTTATGCGATTTTGCTAAAACCTTCTTTGCAAAGCACGTAATTCTTAACATTCTTACAAAATATTGCGTTTTTAATGCAGAAGACTGCTTGATGGTAATGCGACCATACCAGATTACTGCAGCAGAAAACATAGTGAATCGCGTAAAATACATGTTTGCTAATGCAAGCAAAATGCCGGCAGCAGAGCGTCAAAAGGGCGGATATATTTGGCATACTACTGGATCTGGTAAAACGCTAACTAGCTTCAAAACATCGCAGTTAGTAAAAGCTTTGAAAGACGCAGAAGGCAATAATCTTGTTGACAAAGTTTTGTTTGTTGTAGATCGTAAAGATCTTGACTATCAAACAATGAGAGAATATGACAGGTTTGAAAAAGGAGCCGCAAATAGTAACACTTCAACAGCTGTGCTTACAAAACAGCTAGAAGACAATACGGAAGAATGCAGGCTTATTATAACCACTATTCAAAAGCTTAGTAGGTTTATAAACAACAACCCAAGTCATGAAATTTACAAAAAGCGCATAGTGTTTATTTTTGACGAATGCCACAGAAGCCAGTTTGGAGGCATGCATGCAGATATTGTAAAACACTTTAAAAATGCTCTGCTTTTTGGGTTTACTGGCACGCCAATTTTTGAAGCGAACGCTGCTGGATCCGACGCTGCGCATATTTCTACAACCGAGCAAACCTTTGGACCGTGCTTGCACACGTACACAATCATTAACGCGATTAACGATAAAAATGTGTTGCCATTCCGCGTGGAATACGTTGCTACTGTAAAAACGTCTAGCGAGCTGGAAAAAGCAACCGACGAATTGGTTAAAGATATTAATCGCCCTGAGGTAATTAAGCACAAAGATCGCGTGCATAATGTTGTTCAATATATTATTGAACATTTTACTCAAAAAACGTATCGCAACGAGAAAACTTACAAGTACAAGCGCATTATTAACGTTAAAGAACTTGCTGCAGATAAGCATAATACTTTAGAGACTAAAAAATCTTCTGAATCAGTTGACGTAAACGGCTTTAATTCAATCTTTGCTGTTGCAGACATTCCTCTTGCAAAAGCGTATTACAACGAGTTCAAAAAGCAGCAGCAAAATCTGCCTCCAAGCGAACGCTTAAAAGTAGCAACTATTTTCAGCTATGCAGTAAACGAGGGCGAGTCAGATTCTTCGGCGTACGCCAACGGCATGGGTTCTCTTGGAGAAGAAAATTCCGAAAGTACTGCAAAGCTAGACGCAAATTCGCAAGAATTCTTGGAAAGCGCAATAAAAGACTATAACGAAATGTTTAATACTGCGTATGATGCGTCAAATAACAAATTCCAAAACTATTACAAAGACGTTTCAATTCGCATGAAAAATAAGGAAATTGACGTTTTGATTGTAGTCAACATGTTTCTAACTGGTTTTGATGCAACAACTTTGAACACGCTTTGGGTAGATAAAAATCTTCGCATGCATGGGCTTATCCAAGCGTTTTCGCGCACAAATCGAATCTTAAATTCCGTTAAAACATTCGGAAACATTGTGTGCTTTAGGGATTTGAGTTATAGAGTTGACGAAGCGGTAAGTCTTTTTGGAGATAAAGATGCGCAAGGTATTGTGCTTTGCCCTACGTTCGAGCAGATTTACAACGGTTACGTTGACGCTAAAGGAATTGAGCGTTGCGGATACAGCGATTTAGTAAATGAACTTATGGAAAAGTATCCGCTGCAAGGCTTCAACATTGTTGGAGAAGAGAATCAGAAAAAGTTTATATCGCTTTTTGGTAATATTCTGCGCTTGCGTAACATGCTGAAAGCTTTCGATCAATTTGAAGGCAACGAGATAATCAAAGAGCGCGATATGCAAGATTACTTGGGGCATTACCAGGATTTGCATGAAGAGTGGAAGCGCAAAGAGCAAAAAGGCGATATTGCAAACATTACGGACGATGTTGTGTTTGAGATGGAGCTTGTGCGCCAAGTAGAAGTAAATATTGACTACATTTTGATGTTAGTAGAACATTACCATAGCAAGCATTGTAAGGATAAAAATGTTCTTGCTTCTATTAGGGTGGCAGTTGACTCTAGCCCGCAGTTGCGTAGTAAAAAGAAGCTTATTGAAGGGTTTATTGCGCAGCTTAACGAGAAGGAGCTTGGGAAGCTTGTAGATTCTGAAGGTAACATTACTATTTACGATTCTAACGGCAACAAGTTGAGTATTGTTGATTGCTGGAGCGAGTATGTTGAGAAAAAGTATAATCATGATTTGGCGCAACTTGTGCAAAGTGAAGGATTAAACGATGCTTTGACTCGCAAGTTTATGGAGAAATCTTTTAGCGCTGGCGAAGTAAGTGAGCTTGGTACAGACATTAATGATTTAATGCCTAGAATGAGCAGATTTGGCGCTGCGGCGATTGCGCGCGCTGAAAAGAAAAGTCGCATTGTAGAAAGTATGAGAAACATGTTTAATGAGTTTGTTGGGCTTATTGGCTTTTCTCAATACGATTCGCAAAAAGATTGATAATTATCATTATCAATATCATTTTTGTAATATTTGCGTGTTTTTTGCGTCTAACTATATCAATCTACTTGATATATTGATATTATGTTCATGGGGTTACTTGCGAAGCGACTTTAAACAGAATAAAAACGGAAATACAAATCGTGCAAAAGCCGCCAAAAAATTTGAACGATTAAAACTAAACGAAAATAGAAAAATTGTGTGCGCTCAATGGGGGGATAGAGCCAAAGGAGATATGGAGACATTATGCACGCGTGTGCAAAAGCGCGCCAAAAAGTTGCGAGCGCATCGGCATTTTTGTTGTCAATATGCATTTTAATAAGTTGTGCAATGGGAGTAGTCGGATTAGTAGGATTAGTTGGAGAGCCAACAATAGCCTACGCAACTGACGCTGACAAAACCTATAACAGTTGGTCAGAAGTTTCTTCAGCAGTTACAAGCCAAATAGAACAAGGTAAAAACGAATACAATAGTGCAAACATGGCAGGAGCTGCAACCAGATTCCAAGCTGCATACAATTCGGTATACGTAGCATCAAACTTCATAACCGTTGTTAGAGACACAATTGGGCAAGATAAGGTGCAGTCGCAAAGTGACCAGTTCCAGCAACTGCAAACTTTGGTATATCAACAAAATCAAAGCGCACAGATTAGTGAAGTGGCATCTACTCTGGAAAGAGATATTGCGCAAACCGCTTCTCAACTCGATGCAAACACGCAGCTAGATAAGCCGAATGTTTACGCAGCCAAGTTGCGCGCGCAAATCGCAAAAGAGCGTAAAAAGCTCGATGCAGCAAAAAAGAAAAATCTTGGGCGAAATGGCAGAACTTGGAGCCAAGTAGCGCGAGAAATGAACGTTATACTAGATAAATCTGCATCAACGTACAAAGCGGCAAAAGGAAATAAGCAAGAAGTTGCCAAAGCTGTTGATTTAGTAAACGAAGCCTACTACCAATATTACGAAAAGCTCGGTTTTGAGAAGAACGTGATGAACGCAATAAGCGGCAGCCGAGTAAGCACTGTTGAATACCAGTTCAAAGAGTGCAGGCAGGCTATGAACGATGGCAAATCGTTTGCGCAAACAAAAAAGTTCGTGACAGATCTTAAGTCAATGCTTATTGAAGATGCAGCAAAACTAGACGGCGGAGCGGCATCTAACGCCAACCCGTTTATGCAATTTATAACAAGCTCCTTTGGGCAGGCTTTTATAATCTTGTTGCGCGAAGGGTTGGAAGCGCTGCTGGTTGTGGCTGCAATAATCGCGTATCTTATTAAATCTGGGCACAAGAGCATGGTTAAGTACATTTACATGGGGCTTGTTGCAGGAATCATAGCTTCGCTTATTGTTGCTGCGCTTTTTGGATTGTTATTTAACGGTTCTGGTCCGCAGCAAGAGATTACGGAAGGCGTTGTAGCCCTGTTTGCAATGCTTATGCTGCTGTACACAAGCAATTGGATGATTTCAAGATCTTCTGTGCAAGCTTGGAACGAGTATATTCGCAACCAAACGACAGCAGCAGTTTCTAAAGGAAGCCTGATTTCTCTAGCGCTGCTAAGCTTCTTAGCAGTGTTTCGCGAAGGTGCAGAAACTGTAATCTTCTATCAAGCGATTTTTGCTGTATCAAGTGGAGCAGACTCCATGATCTGGGGCGGGTTTGTATCCGCAGCCGCTGTTTTGGTTGTAATCTTCCTGCTGATTCGCTTTGCATCCGTTCGCATACCAATTCGTCCATTCTTTACAGGAACCAGCGCGCTTATGTGCATTTTAGTGGTGATTTTTGCTGGTGGAGGCGTGCATGCGCTCATAGAGGGTGATGCGCTCGCTGGAGTTTATATTCAAGGCTTGCCAACTAACGATTGGCTTGGATTCTATCCGTACGTTGAAACGATTTCGGCGCAAGTCGTAGCTGCAATCGTGGTTATTGCACTGTTATGCGTGTCTATTTTGCGCACACACAAGTCGCAAGCAACCGTTCGCGGATAAGTCAAAACTAAAAATCAAAACTAAAAATCAAGCAATAATAAACAGATAATTAACTAACAGAAAAGGTTAGATATGAAGAACAAAAAGATGATGGCAATTGCAGCCTTAGTGCTGGCAGGAATGCTAACACTCACTGGTTGCGGTGCAAACGGAAACGCGGCAAAATCTGCTGCAAAGCCACAAGCATCTGAGCAGAAGGCCGACGATAAGGGCGGAGACAAAGGCTTTGAAGAGGTTCCAGTTGGACCTAACCAAGACCAGAACATTGGCCCACTTACGATTGGCGCCGTGTACTTCCAGCCAGTTGACATGGTCCCAGCAGGCATGGGCTTAAAGGCAAGCGAGGCAAGCTTCCATCTTGAGGCAGATATTCACGCAAACAAGGAAGGTACAAAGCTTGGCTACGGCAAGGGCGAGTTTATTCCAGATTTGACTGTGAATTATCAAATTATTGATAAGGCGAGCGGTGAAGCTGTTGTAAAGGGAACGTTTATGCAAATGAACGCTTCCGACGGTCCTCACTACGGCGCAAATGTTAAGCTCGATAAGGCTGGAAACTACAAGTTAGTGCTTTCTGTTGAATCGCCAGAAAAGAAGGGTTGGATGCTTCACGTAGATCCTGCTACGGGTGTGACTGGCCGATTCTGGACTGAGCCAATTACCGCTACATTCGACGATTGGAAGTACACTCCACGTCAGTGGTAGTTTTGCAGTGGTGTTTTTTCCAGTGGTAGTTTTTACAAATAAAAACAACAAATAAATAATGCATAATGCATAAATAAATAACAAATAATCACATAAACAGAAAAGGAGGGAGACATGCTCAGGCTGTTCGTTACAGTACTTCCAGGGCTGCTCCCTCTTGCGCTGCTTACAATGGGATTAAGCGCCACGCTAAGCGTTGGCGAGGAGCGAGATAAGCCAATCAGCTCTCGCTGGCGACTTTTTGGCTTGATTTTTGGAACAGTTGCGGCGCTTGTTTTTGCATTTTTGCGCGCAAGCGTGGTGATTAATCAGCGCAATTTTGTGAATCTTCCAGCGCTCTGCATTGCTGTTCCGCTAGACGTTGCCACAATCGCTTGTGTTGGCGCATCTGGCAAAACGGTTGCAAAATGGCGCAAAAATCCGCTGCCCTTGCACATAAGTAATGCAATTGGCGCGCTTTGCCTAGCGTTTACAGTGTTTTACGCGCTCCCAGACGTGATTTTGCAGCTTACGATTTTCGTTGACTCCAGCACACCTCCGTTTACTTCCGATATGCTTCTTCGCGCGCTAGGATTTATTCTTGGCGCGGCTGCTGCGATTTGCATAAGTCTTATGGTGCGATCTTTGCGCGCAACCGCGAGTATTGGCGCCTTTAGAATCGCAATTATTCTAAGCATAATAATCTTACTAATTCAGCATTTAACATCCCTGCTGCAAATTATGCAAGGAAGTATTTTGCTGTATATAGACGATTTTTCGTTTAGCATTCTTGTTTGGCTTATAAACAACGCTCCGCTTATGATTATGGCGCAAATTTGCGTGTTTTTGATTCCTGCATTCGCCTCTCTTGTAATTGGTTTTAAGACGCCTGTAGTTGGAGAAAATTCTGCACAAATCCGCGCAAAGCGAGCGTTTAAGCGCAAGTCTAGAAGGTCTGCGCTTGCGGCGCTAATGGCTGCAATCGTAGTAATACTTACGCTTACTGCTGGTGTGTCTCTTATGAATATTAAGCCAACGCTTACGCCGCCAGAACCGTACGAGTTGCATGATGGCGTAGCAACAATCAACTTTGTGCAAATTAGCGATGGTCACTTGCATAGATTCCAATACAAAGCTAAAGATGGCACTGTTATGCGCTTTATAATCATCAAGAAAAATGGTGGAGCGTATGGAGTGGGCTTGGATGCTTGCGAAAATTGCGGAGACGCAGGCTACTACGAAAAAGACGGCAAGATAATATGCCGAAAATGCGATGTTGCAATAAATTTGGCGACTATTGGTTTTAAGGGCGGATGCAACCCGATTCCATTCCCATACAAGGCTGGTGGCGGAAAAATTACCATTCACACAGCCGATTTAGACGTGCTTAGCTCGCACTTTAAGTAGGAGCGCTTGCAAATGTTTATGATTCGAATGGTTGCGCGATCTCTTGCAAGGCAGATTAAAAAGCGAGTTCTTATAGCGATTGTTGTGTGCTTGAGTGCGTGTGTAAGCGTTGCAATGCTTAGTGTTGTTTACGATGTTGGAGACAAAATTAACGCGGAGCTTAGCTCTTACGGATCCAATATTATTGTTCAGCCTAAGTCGAATGCTGTTGTGAACGACTTGTATGCGTCTCGCACAAAGTCGAACTATAGTAATTCGCAAACTTCTCGAACTTCTCAAACTTTGGCGGATGCTGAAAGTCAAGAATCTACCGCTTTTTTGAAGGAATCGGATGCTGCAAAAATCAAAATGATTTTTTGGGCGTTTAACATAACGAATTTTGCGCCAAAACTAACGATTTATGCAAATCTTAAAGCAAATTCTTCTGCCGAATCTGCTAATTCTGCTAATTCAGTAGTCCCAATTGTTGGCACGTGGTTTAATCGCAAGCTTGCGCTCGCTTCTGGAGAAACAACAGTTGTTGGTGTACAAGGAATGCAGTCTTGGTGGAAGATGCTTGAAGGCAGATTCCCGCGCGATTTTAAGCACGAGGCTGCTGTTGGCACAAATCTTGCTAAAAGTCATAATCTAAAAGTTGGTCAGCGAATAAAACTAGATCGTTCTAGCAGGCAAATCTCACTTAAAATTGTTGGTATCTACGATTCTGGAGATAGCGACAATAACGCGATTTACGCGGATTCCAGCCAGGCACAACGCCTTTCAAATAAGCCAAATATGGTTGAGGCGATTGAAGTTAAAGCATTGACTACGCCAGAAAACGATTTAGCGCGTAAAGCGGCGAAGAATCCAGCGGCTCTTAGCCAAGAAGAGTGGGAGACGTGGTATTGCACAGCCTACCCAAGCTCGATTACTTACCAAATTGAAGAAGTGATTCCAGGAGCTGTTGCAAAGCAAGTGCGGCAAGTTTCTGCTATGCAAGGCAGCGTGCTTAACAAGACGCGCGCTGTGATGGTGCTTATGACGGCGCTTAGCTTGGTTGCGGCGGCTGTTGCGGTTGCGAATCTTATGGCAGCTGCGATTTCTGAGCGCTCTGGGGAGCTTGCGCTGCTCAAGGCGCTGGGTGCGCGCGATGGCGCTGTTGCGCGGCTAATGCTTATGGAAACAGCGGTTATTGCGTGCGCTGGTGCGCTTATTGGCATGATTGCAGGCTTTGGCGTTGCGCAAGTGATTGGATTTAGCGTGTTTGGTTCTGCGATTTCGCTTCGACCAATGGTATTTGTGCTGGTGTTTGTGCTTCTTGCGATTACTGTTCTTGCTGCTGCTGGCTCTTCTATTCGCTCTATTTTGCATGTGCGTCCTGCGGAGGTGCTTCATGGGCGTTAAATCTGGTTCGGGTATGACTTCTAATAGCGCAATGTTTGCGACTATGCTTTTTGGCGCGGTTTTTCGCCGAAAGTCGCGTGCGCTTATGGCAGTAGTTGCCACTCTTGTTGGTGCCGCTACGCTATTTTGCTTGGCTGCAATCTGCATTGTTGTTCCTCAACAAATGAGTAACGAAATGCGCGCATACGGAGCGAATATTATTGTGACGCCGCTTGCAGGCGAGTGGAAAAATGGCATTGATCGCGCAATGGTTTTGCACACTAACGACATGGTTCTTGCAAAAGGTGCTATGCGATCTGCTACCTACCGTTACGAAAATGTGCGCATTAATGCGGCTCCGTACGTGCTTGCTGGAGTGGATGTCTCCGCTGTTAAGTCGCTTAATAAGCATTGGAACGTGGACGGCGCTTGGCCTAGCAGTGGCAACGTTATGGTTGGGCGAGATGTTGCTTCGGCTATGGGATTGAAGATTGGTTCGCGCATTGCAATCGCGTATCGCGCTGGCGATAATTCCTCGGATTCGGATAGCCTTGCGCAAAAATCGCAAGGTAATCAAGCAGGCAATCAAACAGATAATCAAACAGATAAATCTTCTCAAAATAAGCTTGTTGAAGGCAGAGTTTCCACAGATATTATGGATACTCACGGCACAACTTTCCGCGTTTGCGGCATTTTAGATACGGGAGATGCCGAAGATTCCATGCTTTACGCAACTAACGCGGATTTGCGTGCGCTTACAGGCGTTAAGCGCGGTGCGGACGTGATTGCTTACTCGTCTTCTGCGCCGAACGTAGATGCTGTTGTGCGCAGCATTAACGATATGACTTCTATGCGTGTTCGTGCGCAACAAGTTACTAAAGTTACGGCGGCAGATACTGGCATTATTGCTATGCTTCGCAGCCTATTTTGGATTGTTTCGCTGGTTGTTCTTGCGTTGATGATGGTTGGCGTAAGCACTACGATTTCTTCGATTGTGCAGCAGCGCCGAAATGAGATTGGCTTGCGCAAAGCTTTGGGTGCGAGCGCTAAAAGCATTGGCATTGAGTTCACTGCAGAATCTGGGCTTTATGGTTTTATTGGCGGAATCGCTGGTACAGCAGTGGGGTATGGATTTGCGCGATTGCTTGCGTCAATGGTGTTTGCGCGAGATTTGAGCGTAAATTGGTGGCTGGTTGTGTTTTCTATTGTGTTTAGCGTTGCAGCGTCTTGCGTTGCTGCGTTGCCGCCTGTTTTGCGCGCTTCAAAAATAGACCCTGCGATTGTGCTTCGAGAAGAATAGCTTTTATAGTGATTTTAGAGTGTTTAGTTAAGGATTTTAGTTAAGGATTTAATATGACAGAGAATAAAGAAACTAAGCTGGAGAGCACAAAAGCTGAGCCAGAAATGCTGTTGACTTTGGACCATGTTTCCAAGATATACGGCTCTCTTCGCGCTGTTGACGATTTGTCGCTTACTGTGCCGCAAGGCGAGTGGCTTTCGATTGTTGGCTCGAGCGGCTCTGGCAAAACTACGCTAATGAACATTATTGGGTGCATGGATTCGCCGTCTAAAGGCTCCGTTGCTTTGCAAGGCCGCAAACTCGAGGATTTGAACGCGGGCCAGCTTGCAGACGTTCGCAAAAACGTAATCGGTCTTGTGTTTCAAAAGTTTTATCTTGTGCCACATTTAACAGCTGTAGAAAATGTGATGGTTGCGCAATATTATCATTCAGTTGTAGATGAATCGCAAGCAATGGAAGCCTTGGAACGCGTGGGATTAAAGGACAGAGCACATCATTTACCAAGCCAGCTTTCTGGCGGTGAGCAGCAGCGCGTTTGCGTTGCGCGTGCTCTTATTAACTGCCCGAAGTTGCTTCTTGCGGATGAGCCGACTGGTAATTTGGACGAAAAGAATGAGCAGATTGTACTCGACTTGTTTAAGCAGCTTCATTCCCAGGGAACTACGATTATTGTTGTAACGCACGATTCTTTGGTTGCTCAATGCGCGGATCGTGAAATTATGCTCAACCACGGTGTGCTTGTTGGTGAACGTTGGAATAATGAGGTTGCGCGCAAAGCGTACGAGGCGATTGGTGGCAAGCCTGCGTTTACGAGTGCACATGTTGATGAAAGCGTTGCGGAAGCTTTGCAAAATCATGAGCCTACTAAGTCACCTAAATTAGCGAATTTAGATGATTAGTTTTTAAATGATTAGTTGCGCATAGTTTTAATTTAAGATTTAAAGGCGATGATTTATGATTTTAGACAATATGTTTCACAATGTTTCACGCTGCACTAATTTGCGTGATGATTTGAAGTCTAAAAAAATTGCAAAAACGGTTGCTGCGATTGCGGTTTTGGCTAGCTCAAGTGCGTTTCTTGCATCTTGCGGCGAGCCGAGTGCCGTTCCAATGAATGATGAGTTTGCAGGAAACTCTGGTCAAAGCGAAAACGATAGTGGCAATGCTTCGAAATCTTACGATTCTGGTGCTCAACAATCGCACGCTTCCGCGCAAAGTGAGGATTCGCAAAATCAGCAAAATCAGCAAAATTCGCCTAAAACAGACACTGGCAATTACAAAGATGGCGATTACAAAATCAAAGCTAAGTATGGGCCAGTTGCAGAAGATAGCATTGACGTGAATTTAAGCGTTGCAAATGGAAATATTAGCAGTGTGCAAATAACGTCTCATCCGTTTACGCCAATCTCCAAAAAACACATGAGCGCTTTCAGTGAGGCTATTCCAGGAAAAATCGTTGGAAAACCGTTAAAAGATTTGCATATTTCGGTTGTTGCTGGAGCAAGTTGGACTAGTGATGCCTTCAACAAAGCGCTTGACGTTGCTCGCCAAGAGGCTTCAATTCAATCCGCAAAATAATCTTGAACTACCTTACTTTATTAATATAATCGTGACTATAATAATCGTGATTATATTGTTGAATATTTGCGTGTAATTAATAGGGGTTAGTAGTGCAGTTGTTTACAATACTAACCCCTATTTTGTTTGTTTTTTTCTTATGAAATTATTGTTTATTTATTTTTATGTGCTTTAATTTTTGCTATGATTTCAGCAAGTCCAAACGTTAAAATTGTAGAAAAAGCGGTTAGTGATATTGCGCTTCCTGTTTTTGGAAGTTGGTTATTATCATTTTTGCGTTTTTCTACGATTTTATTATTTGGATTTTCTTTTGGTAGTGGCGTAATGTTTGGTGTTTTTTCTGGAGTCGGCTTATATTTTGGCCATGGTGTTTTTTCTGGTGTTTGTTTTGGTGTTGGTTCAGGAACAGGCGTAGGTTCAGGAACAGGCGTAGGTTCAGGAACAGGCGTAGGTTCAGGAACAGGAGTAGGCGGTGTAGGTGGCGTTGGAGGTGTCGGAGGAGTTTGTGGATCATATTCTACGGTGAGAGAAATATCATTAGCGCCTGCTGCTGCGTCAGAGTTCTTACCATCGTTTGTTTGTGAGCCGTTCCAAGTAAAGTCAAATAATTTCGTTGTTCCATTAAATGTTGCAGCTGCGTGGAATGAGCCAGATACTGTTCCAACGATTGTAGCTTTTCCGGAGAAATCTTGATTTATCTTTATTCCCGGAATAGTGATTTTCATTGCGTCGCCAAGATTTGTTTGTACTGCTGTCTGCAATGCTGCATACGTTGTAATGCCAGATTTCAAATTAATAGTAACTGTTACAGTCTTGTCTTTAACTTGCACATCCTGGATAGCAAAAGTATCTGAGAACCCATCGAGCTTAAGTGTATTTTTTGTGATATTTTCAGGCAGCGTTAAACCGTCTGGGATAGTAAATGTAGCCATGAACGAAGATGTCATATCTTCGAGAGTAATTTTGTCATAATCTTTCGCATTTACTGTGTTAAATTTCTTTTCTATCGTCTTCATTTGGTCTTTTACTACTGAAGCTGTGATTGTGCCAGTGAAATCAATAGTTTGTCCTGGAGTAACTTTATACGCTGTAGTTGCTGTGTTCTCGCCAGTTAATAAATCTGCAGGAAGATTAATATCCTCCTGTTGTATCTGTTTAACATTTGGATTAATCTCCCACTTAAGGTAGAAGGTAAGATCGTCGTTCACTCGTAAATTGTTATCAATACTAGCTTTTTCAGTTCCATTCTTGTCTTTGAACCAATAGTAGTAACTTCCAATCGTAATTCCGAATATACTGTACGATTCATCTTTATTCTTAAGCGTGTAGTATTTGCGCGTGGCTAGATTTGTATAAGTTGTGTCTGAATCAGAATCTGCTTTGCCACTAATGCCAGGTGTGTCTATATTGACATTATCATCCAAACTTTTAATAAGATTGATTAGCGTCCTGTTTTCGCTAAATGTTGCTGTTTTCTTAACAACAGCAACATCTCCACCGCGCTTATCTTTTTTAATCTCAAATACTTTTGTATTTGTCTTAAATATACTGTTATTGGAGAAAGTTCCGCCATTTGCAGAGAATTTTACTGTAAATTCTTTTTCTTCCCAATTTGCATATAAGTCAATTAAGTTTTCACTTTGCGATATAGAAATATTGCTACCTGCTTTTACAGTCTTGCCTTTGCCGTTTTTATCGGTAGTCCAACCTTTGAAGACCATTCCCTTTCGGGCAAATTTTGCATTATTTTTAACAACTTCGTAGAATGAAAGAACTTTGCTAGTGCGTTTTGGACTAGTTTCACTAACAATGTATGTTGCATCATCTTGAGCGCAATTATGGTAGCGAACAGCATAAGATGAGGAATCTTTTTCCCACTTTGCGTACACTGTTGTGTCGCTTTTAATTATCATTTTTTCAGTAAATTTTTGCTCGCTATGCTGAGCGTTTTTGCAGAACCACCCGAGGAACTTATATCCAGGAGCAATTGGATTTGCTGGTACTTCAGTACTTCCTCCTGCCACTGTTTTTGCAAAGTTTAATGCGTAACCGCGTATAGCAAGGGATTCTTTTGCTTTAGTTGAAGAGTCAGAGAATATAGCTCCTTTAGCTTTTTTAGAATCCTCAGCTTTTGTATCATTGAGCTCGAATGTCACTTTTGCTGCTGGAACCCATACGTGCTTTTCGTTATCTTTAGAAGCTTTATTAACTGAGTATATGTAGGTATTTCCTTTTTTGTTAATTGGTTTTATCTCATTCACAGAACTATCAGCAAGAGTAAAGAGACTTAGCTTTTCGTTACCGTTTTCTTCACCGTTTACAGGAACAGTGCTTCCCTTGTTGCTGTGATATCCAGGAGCATATGTAACCATGTGTGAGCCTCCAGTCACAACATAGTTATTTCCTGTTCCAGCTCCACCGTCTGCATTTTTATTTGCTGGGCTATCTATTAAGCAGTCTCCCTTAAGTTCAATAGATCCACTGTTTTGAGCTCCAAAAAGCGCTCCACTATTTTTTCCATCACCTTTGATTGTAGAATTGGTGAGAATTACTTTTCCGGTATTTACATTTAAGCCGCCAGTGCCACCATTATTAAATTCAAGAGTAGAGTTGATAACAGTTAATTTTCCGTTTGATATTCCAACGGAAATGCCTGCAGTAGATCCTGCATTAGCAACAATTCGTGAATTATTGGTAACAGTTGAGTCGCCTTGAATTGTTAAACCAGTTGAGTGTCTCCAACCAATTTTATTAATCACAAACTCCGAATTGTCCATGTTTAATTTGTTTACATAGTATGACATTCCGAAGCCTGCTACAGTAAGTGAAGAATTTTTCAAAGTTAAATCATATGCGTCAAACCATGTGCGAATTTGTGATTTAACGTTAATAGTAGCATTTTCGAAAGTAATACCATCAGCATAAAAACCTGTATTACATTTGTCATCAGCAGTAATTTTTAATTTATCTTTGCTTGTGCCTTTTACTGTTCCCGCAAGGTAAATTCCGTGACTGTCTTCTACTGCGTTATCTTTGAAAGTGTATGTGCCATCTGTAATAAGAGAGCCTTTTTCCGCTGTAAGAGCTACCTTAAATGCAGTCATTTTCAATTCGCCGTCACCGCGAAGTGTGGAACCAGATTTCAGCGTGATGCCATCGTTGGTATTATTCGAGCCTGCTATTGTGGCGCCGGATTTATCGATAGAAAGTGTAATGCCTTGTGGAATTTCTATAGGTGCATTAAGTGAAAAATTGCCTTTAATGTTGATATTTGCAGGTTTTTGTGTGGCTTTTTCAAGAGCTTTTTGAATAGTTTTTAATGGCTTACTTTCAGATCCATCGTTTGTGTCTGATCCGTTTGTGCCATCTACAACAAGTTGTGTTTTTGGAGCTGGGTTACTTACGGTTACTTCTGTTGATGGGGGGGGGTAATAGCTAATGCACTTATTGGATATACAGAAAGTATCGACATTGCTGCAATGATAGTTGAAGCAGTAAGTATGCGCATGCCTTTATATTTATTATTTCTTCTCATTGTTAGCTCCATATTGTCCGCTGAAGTTGGGCGCTAGTTAATGCATCATATTAATACAGTTTCTACACTATACCTGTAGAAGGCAAAAGTATACTCGTATTTGTATTAAATACAATAGTTTATAAATATTTGCATAATCTAATTAATAGTGCAATAGTAGCTGCGCTGTGTTTATAACTGTAGAATGTTGAATATTTCATATAAAATATTCTCATGCAAATTCTTTTTTTGGACGAGAGTGGAACTGCTCCTAAACGTGATGCTGTAGAGCAAAATCCTTATTTTGTTTTGGGCGGATTAGTCATTCCAGAATCGCAATGGAAATCATTACAAAGTAATCTGCATGGATTAAAAAAGAAATATGGGATTGAGGGGGAAGTTAAGTGGCGTTATTTCATTAATCATCCATTAAGCAACAAGACCACGCCTCTTTCTAATTTGAGTGTTAATGAATTGAATGAATTGCGTGAGAATCTGTTTAAGCTGATTTCGGAAAATGAAGATTTTAAAATTATTGCTGCTGTAGTGAACACTAAGGAGTATTACGATAAATATAAAGATGGCAATGCTGAAAATATGTATCACACTGCGTTTGAAAAAATATGTGAACGTTTTCAGTATTATCTTCAAGATTTAAGTAAAAATGCTGGTACAAAAGTTTATGGAATGATAGTTATTGATGCTCGTAATAGTAAACAAAATAAGCAACTTGATGATTTCCATTTTGATCTACTCAATAATCATGACTCACATCGAGCTGATTATAACAATCTAATTGAAGGATTATTTATAGCAGCTTCTCATCACAGTGTAGGTGTGCAGTTTGCAGATTTAGTTGCAGGAGCAGTTTATAGAAAATGTTCTAAAAGAGATTCAACTTTTTATAATATGATAAGAAATAACGTTCGTAGAAATAGTCAAGGTAAAGCGGAAGGATTTGGAGTAGTGGCTGTACCTAGTGGCAGCCGTATTATTGAAAATTGAAATAATAAAAATAGACGCCGTGTTGAAGATTAACCTCAAACCTACAATATGGCGCAGTCACGGCGTAGTAAAATTATATCATAAATTGTTTATTGTTTGCAATATTGTGTTTTAGCGCCATAACCACCTTAATCTTTGACTTCAAAAATAGTGCCTTCGTTTCGACTCATCGTTGCTGTCATGGCTCCGGTTGTTGCCATAAATGGAATAATAGCATTACTGTATTCGTGCATGAACCGTGCAAAATCATGATTCCAAGAAATAATTGCAACGTACAAAAGAAGAAATTCGACTGCTGTAGATATTGCCCACTTAAGAATCCAAATAAGCGTTTTTTTAATAAGTTTTATAGAGTCCTTGCTCATGAGTTGTTTCCCTTCCAATTTGCTGTTTTGTTCGTGAGCATTGTAGCTAATTCATGTACATTGCTTCTCGTTCGTATGTATTTTGTATTTCTAGTATAAATATTGCAATTCTTTGCAGCAATACTATGTACTCAGAACTCAGTACTCAAGATTGCGCGGAAAATGTTTGTAATTAGACTTAAAGCAACGCACAAATATATTGAAAATATGTGTTGCGAATATAAGTTGTGAATATGTTACAAATACAAGGAGACACAAACATGAGTAGCGCAAATATGGGTAGTGTAAGCATGAGTGATTTTGGTATAAACTCTTGGCAGCCAGAAGATAACGTAAACAAAATAGGAAACGTTAGTGAAAATAGCATTAATCAAATTCAAAAGCAGGAAGATAACTTTGCGGAAAATAGTAGCGAAGAGCTTTCACAAGATGAAATTGATGAATTAGCTAAGCAATTAGAAGAATTCTTTACAAAATATATTGTGCTAGAAAATGGCTCTTTTGTTGTAAAAGAGGATGCTATTATTGCAGACGGTTATGGCGATCACATAGAATATTTTCGCAATGCTGCAAAAGGATTAAATCTTTCAATGGAAGATCAGCAATAAGCTTAAATCCTTAAAGTCTTAAATCTTTAAAAATCGCTTTCATCAATAGGGTGACCTTGTGGACGCTTTATTACTCGCCACAGAATCACTAATGTTAAAACGCCATTTGCAATTCCGTAGTAATAAATCCAAGGAACGTGAATAAGCCCACAAATAAAGCATGTAATAATATTTATTAAATTATTTGAGTAATTGTTGAGTATTTGATTATTTTGTGATTCGACTTTTTTGCGCTCTCGCTCAAGAGTCATTATGTAATCTTTGTTGTTTTCTATATTCTCAACATCACTACTTATGCTGTTAGCGCCCGCGCCGCTAAGCTTAGATATATTATTTTCTATATACGCATTTTTTGCTTTAATAACGCTTTTGAGCAAGAAAAAATATGCACAAGAATACATTGCAACAGAAAGAAGTCCTAGAACAAGCCACAAAGCGAAAAAGTCAAAGCTACGCATAAAAGCAGCTGCTGAGGCAAACGCCATCGCAGCTACTTCTGCGGAGTGCAATACTACTAGTCGTTTTTTCATATAATCCTGCTGCAATCATTATTAAAAATAAATTTTCAACGCAACCAAAAGTCACATATTGTCACTCATTATAATCACATTTGATTTACATGCATTACTTGTAATCATTTATTACTACACGATTTGCTCTATTTTGCGCATGCTTATAAAGTAGAATGTAGGAAAAGTAGCATAAGATTGCAAGAAAGCCATTATGCAAAAAACGTATGCAATAGTAGATAACGACACATTAGTTTTAGCGGTTATGCAAAACGTGCTCAGCAAGCTTTTGCCAAGCGAGTACGAGTGCAAATGGTGCGTAAAATCAGGCGTGCAAGCTTTGAAATATTGCCAAGTAGCAAAAACTACTCCAGATTATATTCTGATAGATATGTCAATGAAAGACATGTCTGGAGTAGACGTAATACGCGCAATTCGTGAGAAAAACAACAGCATTATTTTAATTGGCATGACTTCTTACGATTGTAGATCCTACGCTTCTATGGTTTCGCAAGTTGGCGGGCAAGCGATGGTTGCTAAAGACAATTTCAAAGGGCTAGCAGAAGCTTTGCAATATTGCGATAAGCAGAATGTGTATGGCTGCCGTTGCGTTAAAGACGTTGTTTACGATTTTGCTACTCCGCAAGAATCTTTTATTAGGCTTTCTAAATCAAGATCGCGCAGCGTTTTGCCGCCTCAAGAACTAAAAATTATGGATCTTCTTGCTAAAGGGTACACAACGAATCAGATTGCGTCTCAACTTGGTCTTATGCCAAACACTATTAACACGCATATTCATAGAATTTACAAAAAATTACATGTTTCTAACCGAGTGCAAGCAATATCCGCGTTTGCTGCAATGCAAAATCGTGAGCAAAATAGCAATATGCAATATTTTAATGATTCGCCGCAGAATCATCCGAATCTTTTGCAAGAAACGGATAACGCATGTTAATGAAAACATTTTCGCGCGTTATTGAGTTGGTTAAAAGCTGGAAAATTCAGCGAACTTTATTCATAATATTGGCGATTCTTGTAGTGTCAATGGATGTGCAATCTTGCAATACAGCTGGTTTGTGGCATAATCCATTACAATCTGTGTGCCAATACGTTTGGATGTTCGCAATATTTCTTTTGATTGCTTTTCCTCGTCAAATATCCCTCGTAACTCCGATTTTATATTGCGTAACGTTAGCAGTACCAGGCGTAAATGCAACTTGCTTTCTTTTTTCATTGATCGCTAGCATGTTTGTTGCAGGCT
The DNA here is from genome assembly GCF_055818025.1 of Gardnerella sp. c11Ua_71. Classification (NCBI taxonomy): domain Bacteria; kingdom Bacillati; phylum Actinomycetota; class Actinomycetes; order Bifidobacteriales; family Bifidobacteriaceae; genus Gardnerella; species Gardnerella sp. c11Ua_71. The sequence goes on from NZ_JARFVR010000005.1 coordinate 125,668, forward strand.
TTTACGATTCGTGGAAGTATTTGCTTTGTGCGTACATAGTTTCGCTGAATATTATGTACTTTGCAAAAATGGCGTATATTCCGCTTACTTTCCCTTGTTTTATTCTTATTTCCATGATTTGCGGTTACGCTTTGCGCAAGTATTTGAACATGTTGGAGGAAAATAATCGCGCAAAAATGGATATTGTGCGCAGTGAGTTCCAGTCTTATATTGCTTCTGTTGCATTGCAATTGCACGACGATGTGAACAATGAGATTACGGATATTACATTGCTTGCGACTGATGCTTTGTATGCCGAGAAAAGTGATCATACAAAAGAGTCGCTAGAGCAGATTGTTGAGCATTCTCGTAATGCGCTTTCTAAAACGCGACTTGTTATTAATCTACTTGAACAAGCTGAGCATAAGTATGATGATTCTTTAGATTCAAATATTGCCAGCACGCAGTTTATTTATAGTTCTAATAGCAATAATCGCATAAGTTTGACTGATTTCTTATGCAATATTCGCGCACGCTTACAGGCTGAACGTAAGATTTGCGAGCAGCTTGGGTACTATGGCTCTCTAACAGTGAATGATAAAAGTTCGGGGAGTGGTGATTTTACTGCATCTGCAACTATTAGTACTGAAAAAGCTCAATGTGCTATTCGCATGTGCAGCGAGCTGCTTACTAATATTCGTAAGCATTGCAATACTAGCGTTGATTTTTCTATGAACGTTACGGTTGATAAGCGCGAATGCAGAATAATGTGTATGAATTCGATTTCGACGTTGAATAAGTTTGGCGAAAGACTTGTTTTTGGCAAAGGTCTACTATTCCACAAAAAATCTGTGGAACGTTTAGGTGGATCTTTAAGCGCGCAAAAAGATGACGACACTTGGCTGGTCAATGTTGTTATTCCGCTAAACTAGTATCAATCAGACTCTTGCGTTATCGTGGCAAAAATCGCAAATCTAACAGAATCTGCCACGATAACTCCATAAGTACGCCTCTATTTAAAAATAATTCCAAAACGGAAATATTCTTAAATGTTGATTGTTGAGAACATACAAACTGCTAATAGTAAAAGTTTTTTAAAAGTTTTCTAAAAGCACTATCGTTAAAAATAGGTACGCTTATTTGTGTAGATAAAATCTGCACGCTAGTATGTTGGTAATTTACAAAACGAGAATCACGAGGAGGTGCTTATTATGACTAATCCTTTGCGCGGTATACGAGAAGAAGATATCGTCAAGTATTTTAAAGATCACAATCTTTCAGTTGATAAGACGTATGTATTTACAATGAAATACGACCCTTGGTGGAAAGATTTAATCAAACTATTTTTGTTACCTAAATTATTCTATGTAGCGCAAGGCGTTGTTGCGCGTATTATTGCTGCCACTAATAATGAGTTTATTATTGTTAATCCGAATGTCATTTTAGGCTCGGGTAATCTAGCTAAATTAGACGATAAGTATCTTCGTCGTATTGCGTGGAATCAACTCACTAATTTTGAAGTTATAAGTAAACCAACAACTCAAATAATTCGTTTTACTGCGAATGGCAAAACCGAAGAATGGAGTGTGCCAACGGAAAGTGCTAGCGTATGGCACTTTAATGTGTACAATCTTGATAATTTGAGAAAAACAATACAATCGCACATCTCTTGATAAGCAGATTCCAAAACAAGATATCATATATTGTATGAACACTACTTACGCAATTGTTGATAATGACACGCTTGTATTGCGATATATGCAACTTCTTCTTAAAAGTCGTTTGCCTGAAAACTTTGTTTGTGCATGGATGTGTTCTTCTGCAAAACAAGCTATTCATCGTTGCGTTGCAGAGAATACTCCTGACGTACTTTTAGTAGATATGTCAATGAGAGAAATGAGTGGTGTTGATGTAATTAAGGCAATTCGCGAGCGCAATAGCAATATTGTTTTAATTGGCATTACTTCCTACATGCTAGATGAATACGTATTGCAAGTTGCTAAGTCGGGTGGTCAAGCGCTAGTACATAAAGACAATTTAGCAGACGTAGTTGCAGCCATCCAATCGCGCGCAACAAGCTACGGTTGCCCAGAATTGCCACAATATATTGACTATTTTCACACTCCGCAAGAATCATTTAATATGATTTCTCAACTTCCGAAGACTTCAGTTTTGTCTCCTCAAGAATCGGAAATTATGCGCTTGTGCAAACAGGGATCTTCTACGAAAGAGATTGCAGATCAGCTTAATGTGAAAGTTTCAACAGTCAACACGCATTTACGGCGTATTTATGGAAAACTTCAAGTTAAAAGTCGCATGCAGGCGCTCGCTGCGCTCGCAAAATACTCGCATGACATATAACGTGTAAGAAATTAACGTGTAAAAGTAGGTAGTTATGAAATTATTAATGCGTATGATCAATTTTTTGCCGCATGATGCTTGGCAGAAAATTGGAATTGGTGCAATCATAAGTTGTACTTTGATTCTTGAAATTTGTTCCTATAATAATCTTCATTACTACTCTAATTGGCATGCAATTACAGTTGAAATAGTATGGATTGTAATATGCTTATGTATTGCAATATGGCCACGTAAGGCATCTTTTATTGTGCTCATTTGGATGCCGTTGGTAATTGTTGCACCCAATATCAACTATTCATCTATGATGCTTACCATATTGATTTGTTTGGCAATTGCTGTAATTACTCAACCTTGGTACACCGTGCTTGCTTCTTGCGGAGTATCTTCATGGCTCTTTATTATATGCGATTTTCAAAACGCTTATGTGTTGGGGTGGTGGCTTCTTATCACTCTTATTTCTAGCGCAATCGTAAAATACTATATTTCTACTATTCACCAACAGCAGGAACAGTTATTTGCACAGCGTTACAACGTTTTTCAAAAATATGCCACTATTGCCGCAATTCGCATGCACGATGAAGTAACTAATGAGCTTTCCAGCATTATGATGATGGCTCAACAATCTATTGAACCTCAAACGACTCATGACCAAGAGCATGAAAATTCGCGAGAGATTCTTCAATGTGCTACTACAACTATTCATAAAGCACGTAATATCATTTCTCTTCTTGACAATGCTACAACTGCAAGCACTGGTGATGTTATGCAATCTACTACATGTTATAAAGATTTTTGCACAGGCTTACGCGTTTTATTTGATGGTGAGCAAAAGTCATTTGAGAAGCTTGGCTATATTGGTTCCATTGATTTGAACAGTGATTTAGTTGCTGAAGATTCGAGATCAGCGCATTTGCCTTTTGAAGAATGTGCTCAAATTGAATATATTTGCCGAGAACTACTTGCAAACGTAAAAAAGCATGCTGCAAAGCCTAAAGAATACGCCATGAATGTAATGCTTAATGACAATGAATGTCATATTACGTGTATAAATAGTGCGCAACGCGGTATTCTTGCTAACTTGCAATTAGGATATGGACTGCGTCTTCATAAGATGCTTGCGGAACGGGCTGGTGGAACTTTTAAAGTTATTGAAGATGACGATTCGTGGATTATTAATGTACACGTTCCGCTTCATGTAGAGAAATAGCCATTATGAAAGAATAATTAATTATTGTGCTTTCTTGCGATTTAATCGAGTATTTGGACGCTTTTCAATCGAGTATTTGGACGCGCCTTTGTGCAGCAGATGCAAGTAAGCGGTTAATATGTGATGCAGAATGCTGTTTCGTTGCTATTTTATAAGAGTTATCGTGGCAAAAATTGCAAATCTAGCAAAAACTGCCACGATAACTCGGTTTTGTGTTTTATAAGTCCTGTAACGCAATTCTTTTATCTTCTGCAGACTGCTTAGATGACTTATCGTCCTTTTTAAGAGAATGCGCATATCGAATAAGACTTCTTGCGATAAAGAACACTAAAGCACATATAGCAAGTGCGATAAGAATGTCAATTATCGGACCAAATAATGCATAGCTCATGATTCATCCTTTCTTTTTCTATATTCGTTTATGAGTGTTCGAGCTGTGTCAACATCGTATTTATCGTCAATAGCAAGACTCTTTACTAAAAGAACGAACGGGTCTTCTGGTTCATTGTCGCTTATACGCAGTTTTTCAATGAGCCTGTTAAGCCTGATTCTCATCGTTGGGTAAGAGACTTGATACATTTGCGACATTTCTTTTAACGATCCAGACGATAATACAAAGTTCTTTATAAACGACATGTCTTCGTCTGTGAGATTAGCCATCCATCTTGGAATATGATCCATATCACCCCTTTCTTCAGCCTATAAACTTTAATTAAATTAAACTTTTATTAAAAATATTAAAGTTGCTGTATGAGTTTGTCAAGAATAAACATGGGAAATATGGCACAAAGCGACATTTTTATGTCGCCAAAATTGTCGTTTTGTCGCAAAAATAATAAAGATATATATTTACGTAACATATGAGAAGATGAAGTTATCGTGACAAAAATTGCAAATCTTATAAAAACTGACGCGATAACGCGTGATTTCGGCTGCGCGATATAGTACGTAACTATTGTCGCGCAATCAGTTAAAAAACATTGTTTGTGCGTCAACGAAGTTGATGATTGTTTTAGCATGACGAGGATTGTAAGAAGTTGGATGTTTTGTAAACAACATAAATATTTTCTTATAATCGCTATTTTTTGCATTCTCAACTAAAGTTGCGCGCTGCAACAACTTGCTCACTGCTTCAGCTTCGTTAAGATTATTACGCCACTTACATTCTGCAATAAGAAGCTGCTTGTTAATATCGTCTTCTGCAACAATATCAATATCGGTTTGCTCACGAGCAATAGGATCCGCACCCCACCATTTACCTAACTTAGTTGGCAAAAAGTCCATTCCGTCAACTTTGCATTGGTGCACAATCCACTGTTCGCACATTTTCTCAAACTGTTGACCTACAAAAGTACTAAACGCTTCATGCTCACCGCCAAGAACACTACTTGCGGCAGCGTGTGAAAGTCCGCGTTCGATCAATCCTTTATTAGGCGCTACAAACCTATACCAATACGCAAAGAATGGGTCACAAATCTGCCATAATCCTTTTTTGCAATGAAGTGGATTCATGCCAAATGGAATATTTCTTTCAATTAATCCAAGGCCTTCTAATGTTTTCAAATACACGTTCACTGATGTAGCTGGCAATCCAATGCGATCCGATATTAAAGTCGGAGTATTGCATCCCGTAGCAAGAGCATTTAGCACACTATTGTATGTTGAAGGATCGCGCAATTCCTGGCGCATGAGCATGTCTGGTTCAGCGTACAAAATTCCCGAAATGTTAAAGCATAATTGCTCAAGATTTTCCGCAAACGAAGACTTATTATCTAACTGCTCTATATAGTATGGTGTTCCTCCAAGGGATGCAAAATAGTTGATTTTATCTTCCCAAGTAGCATTATTTGGCATAAGCTCAGATGCTTCAAAAAGATTAAATGGTTGCAAGCGAATCTGTGCGGTACGTCTTCCATAAAGCGGACTCTTTTTGCCAAGCACTTCACTTTCCATGAATCCTTCGTTACTGCCGCACAAAATAAGAGTCATGTTCGCGTTTTTAAATTTATGATCTATTGCGACTTGGAATGTTGACGCTAAGGATTTATCTGCTTGAGCTGCGTACGGAAATTCGTCGAAAACTAGAATAAGTGGAGATTTAGGAGCATTCTGGTCTACGGCGTTAGATTGTTGCGCAACAAAATCGAGAGCGTCGTTCCAATTATTAAACGATCCTGTAGTTGACGGTAGATTGAAGAAGTCGTACACAGTGCGCGAGAAATCACGCAAATTCTCGATATTAGTTTGCTCGCGAGCAGTAAAAAGTATTGCGTGCTTATTTTTACAGAATTGTGAAATAAGCGAAGTTTTTCCTATTCGTCTTCGACCATAAACTATTGCCATCTGGAACGAGTGTTTGCTGTTCTCATATAATTTTTCAAGTACTTGTAACTCGTCTTGTCTGCCAACAAAAACCATATTCCACCTGCCGTTACGCCAATAATTGCAATACTTTTCAGCGCATCTTATTGCTGCTGAATCTGCACTCTAGTTAATATAATCGCGATTATTATAATCATAATTATAATAATCTAAATTATATTATTTTTCAATATGCTCAACGCAATCATGCGTTATCGTGACAGTTTTTGCTAACTAGAATAAGTCGTCATGAGATCCTAAGCGTAGGAATATAATGCAATCTTCTTTAACTTGATACAACAGTAGAACATCTCGCAGATAGATTGGACTATAAAATGGCGGTTTAGGCATTGCGCATCAGCTCAGCAAAATCGTCAACAGTACCTGCAGCTATTGGTTTTCTTTCATAGCTTCATCAATAGAGTGCTCATATGGAGAACTTTCAAGTGAAAATGGGAAACGTTGCGTATTTACAATCTGATACAAAAATAGGTTGACTGCTGAACTCATATCAAGACCATAATGTTCAAGAACTTGCGATGCACTATCTCGTATTTCTGGATTAACTCTTACACTTAATCTGCCTGTTTTAACCGTTTTTGTAGAAGTCATGTCGTTTCCTTTAAGCTTAGAATCATAAATTTGTTATTCGTGCTTTGCTTTATTGTAGCAGACATGTAGCACCCAACGTAATGCCAAAGTAGCGCCATTGTGTACACAATTATTACAAAATAACAAGTTATCATGGCAAAAATTGCAAAATTGTATCCTGCAGGATAAAATATTTTTATGGAGATACTTAAAACAGATGAGTATCGCAATTGGATGAGAAAATGGTAAATATAAGTAAATGGGATGCGAGTGAGTATCTTGAGAACGATGATGATGTTATTGCGTATCTCAATGCTGCAGCAGAACTTAACGATCCTCGCTTGTTGCAAGCCGCTATAGGCGATATTGCAAAAGCTAGAGGAATGAAAGAAATTGCTCAAAAAGCCGAGGTTGGAAGGGAAAGCCTTTACAAAAGCTTAAGACGAGACGGAAATCCTAGTTTTCAAACTATTGCGAAGGTTGTTCAAGCGTTGGGTGGACGTATTGCAATAGAACCAGCAAATGCGTGACGCACATAGTTATCGTGGCAAAAAATGCAAAATTAGCAAAAACTGCCACGATAACTCCATAAGTACGCGGATATTTAAAAATAGTTCCAAAACGGAAATGTTCTTAAATAATTAAATAAAAAAGGTTGCTTATGAAAGTGCATAAACAACCTAATTAATTAGTAAAGCGACTAGCGACTAGAAATCCCAATCATCGTCATCGGTTTCAACAGACTTGCCCATAATGTAGCTGGAACCAGAGCCGGAGAAGAAGTCGTGATTTTCGTCGGCTGCAGGAGAAAGAGCCGCAAGAATCTCAGGGCTTACGTGAGTTTCTTCTTCGCTGTACTTAGCAGGGTAGCCAAGGTTCATCAAAGCCTTGTTAGCGTTGTAACGAACGAAGTCAAAAACGTCATCGTGGAAGTCAAATCCTTCGTAAATCTGACCAGAATACTCAACTTCCAAATCATACAAAGTATCAAGCAAGTTCATAGTGAACTTTTCAAGATTCTTCTTGTCGTTCTCGCTTCTAAGCTCCAAACCGCGCTGGAACTTGTAGCCAGAATAGTAGCCGTGAATCGCCTTATCTCGCAAAATCAAGCGAATCATATCGGCAGTATTCATCATCTTGCCGCGGGAAGCAAAGTAAAGCGGAAGGTAGAAACCTGCGTAAAGAAGCAACGAAGAAAGCATAGTTGCAGCAATCTTACGCTTAAGTGGATCTTCGCTCTCGTACTCGCAAAGCACGGTGGTAACACGCTGCTGCAAAACGTCGTTTCCAACGGCCCAACGGTAAGCTTCATCAATCTCCTCGCTAGAGCAAAGAGTGGAGAAAATAGAGGAGTAGGAGCGAGCGTGAATTGACTGCATAAAAGCAATATTCGTGTAAATAGCCTGCTCGTGCTCCGTGCGAGCGTGCTCAATCTGGCAAAGCTCACCAATAGTTGCCTGGCTGGTATCAAGCAAAGTTAAGCCTGTAAAAACGCGAGTAGTTGTCTTGCGTTCAAGATCGGTGAGGGAACGCCAAGAAGGAATATCGTTGCTCAGCGGAACCTTTTCAGGAAGCCAGAAGTTAGCAATAAGACGATTCCAAACGTCCAAATCCTTGTCGTCAACAATATTATTCCAATTAACTGGGCGCACGCGCGAACCGTGATGATAGCGGTATTGAGCTGGGGTGATGGAATCTGCCATCATAGCGTCGTCTGCGATTACGCGGTTCGTGCCGAAAGGCTTATCGAGGCTACTTCTAAGCGCTGTTGGGTCGAGCTCGGTTGGGCTGAGTTCTGTCATAATTACTCCTGATTCTGTGTTTAAGTTTTATAAAATTTTTAAGTTTTTGATTTAATTTGCGAAAGATTTACAACCATAAGGTTTACAGCGTGCAGCTTACGCAACCCTCGATTTCTGTACCTTCCAAAGCCTTCTGGCGAATACGAATGTAGTAAAGAGTCTTAATACCCTTACGCCACGCGTAAATCTGAGCTTTGTTCAAATCGCGAGTAGTCGTAGTGTCTGGGAAGAACAAAGTAAGAGACAATCCCTGATCTACATGCTGAGTTGCCTCCGCGTAAGTGTCAATAATTGCCTTCCAACCAATCTCGTAAGCATCCTTAAAGTACTGCATATTGTCATTCGTCATGTATGCAGCAGGGTAGTAGACGCGGCCAACTTTGCCCTCTTTGCGAATCTCAATGCGAGAAGCAATCGGGTGAATCGAACTCGTGGAATGGTTTATGTACGAGATGGAACCAGTTGGAGGAACAGCCTGCAAATACTCGTTGTAAATGCCATCGCGCAAAATCTCGTCGCGCAACTGCTCCCAATCCGAAACGGTTGGAATTGCAACGTTAAAACGAGCAAATAAATCGCGAACAGCTTGAGTTTTAGGCTCAAGCGAGCGGCTGCCATCAGTGTACTTATCGAAGTAGTTGCCTTTTCCTGCAGGCTTAGCGTAAGCGCTAGTCTTAAAGCTTGCAAAAGCAGTCCCGCGCTCTACAGCCAAAGCGTGAGAAGCCTTATAAGCGTGGTAGGCAACCGTCATAAAGTACATGTCTGTAAAGTCAAGAGCTTCCTCGCTTCCGTACTGCATATGCTCGCGCGCAAGGAAACCGTGCAAATTCATTTGACCCAAGCCGATAGCATGGCCTTCTGCGTTTCCGCGACGAATCGAAGGCACAGAATCAATCGAAGTGTGCTCCGAAACAGAAGTGAGCGCGCGCACAGCCAAATCAACGCTTGTACCCAAGTCGCCGTCCATCGCCTTAGCAATATTAAGCGAGCCAAGATTGCAAGAAATATCGCGACCAACGTGGCTATAAGACAAGTCGGCGTTATAAGTGCTTGCCTCTTGAGTTTGCAAAATCTCGGAGCACAAGTTGCTCATAGTAATGCGGCCTTCAATAGGATTTGTGCGATTTACAGTATCTTCAAACAAAATGTAAGGGTAGCCAGACTCAAACTGAATCTCCGCAAGCGTCATAAAGAATTCGCGAGCGTCAATGTACTTCTTGTGAATGCGAGGATTTGCAACCATCTCATCGTAATGCTCAGTAACAGAAATGTCTGCAAAAGGCTTTCCGTACTCACGCTCAACGTCGTAAGGGCTAAACAAAGCCATCTTTTCCTTACGCTTAGCAAGCTCAAAAGTAATATCCGGAATCACAACACCCAAAGAAAGCGACTTAATACGAATCTTCTCGTCCGCATTCTCTCGCTTAGTGTCAAGAAAACGCATAATATCTGGGTGGTGAGCACTAATATACACGGCACCAGCGCCCTGACGAGCGCCAAGCTGATTAGCGTAAGAGAATGAATCTTCCAAAAGCTTCATAACAGGCACAACGCCACTTGACTGATTCTCGATTCGCTTAATAGGAGCGCCAAGCTCACGCAAATTCGTAAGGAGCAGAGCCACGCCGCCGCCGCGCTTAGAAAGCTGCAAAGCAGAGTTAATTCCGCGTGCAATAGACTCCATATTATCTTCCAAACGCACGAGGAAGCAGCTCACAGCCTCTCCGCGCTGAGCTTTACCAAGATTCAAGAACGTTGGAGTGGCTGGCTGGAAGCGGCCTGCAAGCATCTCGTCCAAATAGTTGAGCGCTGCTTTTTCGTCTCCGTCTGCAAGTTCCAAAGCGACTGCAGCTGCGCGCTGAGCGAAGTTTTCCAAATATTGCTTGCCGTCGAAAGTCTTCAAAGCGTAAGAAGTGTAGAACTTAAAAGCACCCAAGAATGTGCCAAAAGTGTGGTGAGCAGATTCCGCGTGCTCGTAGAACTTATCTAGAAACTCGCTGCTATACTTGCCGAACACGTTTCCGTTGTAGTAGTAGTTGCTAATCAAATAGTTCAAGCGCTCATGAGTTGAAGCAAACTTCATGCTGTGTTCTTGCACGTAACCCGAAACGTAAAGCTTTTCTGCTTCCTGATCTTTATCAAACTGAATACCTTTTTCTGGGTCGAAAAGACCGAGCATAGCGTTAAGAACGTGGTAGTCGCGGCTGTTGCGAATGCGCTCTGCTGTGCTGCTAGCAGTGTTGGTGTCGTCAGTGTGATCAAGATTAAGCGAAGTAGATTCGCTCATCGGATCCGTGCTATTCATGGTGTTTATTCCTTTCCTCGTGCGTTAGTTTTGCTTTTCAAACGCTGTTTTTTGTTTATTTGTTGATTTTGTTTATTTGTTTATTTCGTTTTTTCTGTTTCTTTTAATTGCCGTAAAAATCTTGGTATTCCCTGCGCTACTTTTTCTATATCTTCTTGAGTTCCCGTAAGTTCAAACGAGTACATATTTGGGATTGCGCATTTTCCAGCGATTTGACCTCCTGCAGCGCAATATGCGTCTCCAAAATTCGTATTTCCAGAAGATATTACGCCGCGAATAAACGAACGATTTTCGCGATTGTTTAGGAATTTTCGCACTTGCATTGGTATTGCTTTAGAAATATTTCCGCCGCCGTAAGTTGGCACAATCAAAACGTATGGCTCGCGCACGTGCAATTCTGGCTCTTTTGGTCGAAGCGGTATGCGATATACGTTCACATTGTTGCTTGGAAAATCGCAATTTTTCACGAATCGTAGTGTGTTTTCGGAGACGGAAGAAAAATAGACTACAGCTCCGATTGATTCGCCTTGTGCGCGCGCTTCTGGCTCGCTTGGTTGTGACATATTTTCTTGATCACACATTTTTATGCTTCTTGATTGCTTTGATTATTTTGATTGTTGATTGTTTATTCTTGATTCTTGATTGCTTTAATCGTTTTTATTTTCGTCTTCTAGTTGACTTGCGATTTGGGCAATCAAATCTGGGCGGTATCCGCTCCACGACGAGTTTGGAGTAATCACCACTGGCGCTTGGCGATATCCTGCTGCGCGCAACTGGTCTAAAGTAGAAGGGCTTTGAGTTAAGTCTACTGTTTCAAAATTCACGCCTAGCTTAGTGAATTGACGCTTTGTGGCATCGCACTGTGGGCAATGTGGCTTGGTGAAAACTGTAATAGTCACGGTTCTTCTCCCTTCGTTGAGTGTATTCTAAGTCTTTTTTCTTTATGATTATTTAAGTTTGTGCTTTTTGGCACGATTTAACAGTCTACTACCACTTAACACTATTTATAGTGGCGTGTTGTATGTCTAATCCCTATATTTAGTGTGTCCAAATTTTGGCTATCACGCGTGTCTGTAAGATTTAAGCGGTATTTATGTTTTTTTAATAGCGACTAATAAAAGTAAAAATGTAATCTTTATCACAAAATTGCCATTAACGCGTGGGATATGTCGTAGGCTTTGTGATCGTATGAATGACGCTTGTGCATATAGGTAGATAAACTTAAAAAAGTGTGTTTTGATTGGTTAAGTGTTAAAAATAAAGCAATCATAAAATAATAAAACGGTTATAAATATTACGGTTATAAATATTAAAAGATAGAGGTGCAAAATGGCGGAAAATCAAGCTAGAGCAAATATTGGCGTTGTTGGCTTGGCTGCAATGGGATCGAATTTAGCGCGAAATCTTGCGCATCACGGGAATACAGTTGCTGTTTACAATCGTCATTATTCGCGCACCGAAACTTTAATGAATGAGTACGGCAGTGAAGGTGCTTTCGTTCCTGCTAAAACTGTTGAAGAATTTGTGTCTTCGCTTAAGCGTCCACGCACTGCAATCATTATGGTAAAAGCTGGTGCTCCTACAGACGCTGTTATTGAAGAGCTTGCAAACGCTATGGAGCCAGGAGATATTATTGTTGACGGCGGAAACTCCTACTTTGAAGACACAATTCGCAGAGAGCGTAACATTCGCGCGCGCGGTCTTCACTACGTTGGTTGCGGTGTTTCTGGTGGCGAAGAAGGCGCGCTTCGCGGTCCTTCGATGATGCCAGGTGGCACGGAGGAGTCTTGGAAGACTCTTGGCCCTATTTTAAAGTCGATTGCAGCTGTTGCAGAAGGTGAGCCTTGCGTAACCCATATTGGCACTGATGGCGCTGGCCACTTTGTGAAGATGGTTCACAACGGTATTGAGTACTCGGATATGCAACTTATTGCAGAAAGCTACGATTTAATGCTTCGTGGTTTGGGCATGAAGTCTGACGAAATTGCGGACGTGTTTAGCGAGTGGAACAAGGGCGAGCTTGATTCTTATTTGATTGAGATTACGGCAGATGTGCTTCGACAGAAGGATGCTAAGACTGGTAAGCCTTTGGTTGAGATGATGGTGGATCACGCTGGTATGAAGGGCACGGGTACTTGGACTGTGCAGTCTGCGCTTTCTCTCGGAATACCTGTAACGGGTATTGCTGAAGCTGTGTTTGCTCGCGGACTTTCAAGCCAAGTTGCTTTGCGAGAAGCTGCTGAAAGTCAAGGCTTGACTGGTCCAGATATGCATTTTGATTTGAACGATGCTGAGCGTAAGGCGTTTATTGAGGATATTCGCCAAGCTTTGTATGCTTCTAAGATTGTTTCTTACGCTCAGGGATTCGACGAGATTGCAGCTGCTGCAATTGAGCATGATTGGAAGATTGACCAGGCTGCTGTTGCTCGCATTTGGCGAGGCGGATGCATTATTCGTGCACAATTCTTAAACCGCGTTTCCGAGGCTTTTGAATCTGGGCAGGCGAGTGTTTCCTTGATTTTTGCTCCTTACTTTAAGGATGCTATTGAAAAGTCTCAAGCTGCTTGGCGTCGTGTTATTGCGCGCGCAGTTGAGCACGGGGTTCCTGTGCCAGCATTCTCTAGCTTGCTTGCATACTACGATGGCTTGCGTTCCAAGCGTTTGCCAGCTTCGCTTATTCAGGCTCAGCGCGATTTCTTCGGCGCTCACACTTACGGTCGCATTGACGAGCCAGGAGTATTCCACACTTTGTGGGCAGAGCCTAATCGCTCAGAAGTAAAGCAAGATTAAATCAAATAATATTTATAACTAACATGCCTTTGCATTATTATGCAGAGGCATGTACTCTATTCTGATCTTTTTTAGCATATTTTATTGCTGAATTTTACTAATATTCTTAAATTGATTGATTTCCTTGATATTTCAATGGTTTTATGAAGATTTTCCCAAATGCGCCATGTTTTAAACATGCTATTTTCGCATTTGCGCCAATTTATGTAGCGCATTTAATTTTTGACTTGCTGAATATTATGCAGATTACTGAATTGCAGCGTGCAAAGTTTCTGCGGTGGTTAGCCATGCGATTTCTTCCGTGCCGTTGGCAAAAGACGCAGGATAATCTGGGTTATTATCCGAAGAAAGCGCGTTCATTAAAGCTTTTCCTTTTTGCTCTCCAGCCGTTAAGAACCAAGTGCGGCGGCTATGAGCCAGCACGGGTGCGCTAAGAGTTAATCTCATTGGCGGTTGCTTAGGGGAGTGATTCACGCCTAAAACTATGCGATCGCGATTATGAATTTGCGGCAATCCTGGGAAAAGTGAAGCCATATGTGCGTCTGGTCCCATGCCAAGAATTGCCAAATCAAACACAGGCTCTTTGCCTAGTAAGCCTATAATTTCTTCTTCGTAATCGCGTGCTGCTGCGTCTAAAATCGCATTGTTTTCAGCATCGCTAGCATTTGCCACTTCTTGCGCATTGCGATCATCTGCAGGCATTTCGTGAATATGAGACTCCTGCAAAACTTTGTGATCGCTAAGCATATTAAGAAGTAGCTCGCGAGCCTTGAGCGCATTGCGATCGTCGCTGTTATAAGCTACAAAACGTTCATCTGCCCACCAAATATGAACATTGGACCAGTTGATTGCTGGAAGCAATGGGTTGCTAGCTAACATTTGAAACATGCGAATAGAATCTGTTCCACCTGTTAGCAAAAGATGGAATGGCTTATTAAGATTTTCAACATTGTTTTGCCATTGCATAATCAAAGTCACAAGTTTTTGCGCAGCAACAGCAGCTAGAATATCTTGATTATCGTAGCCGTACACTGTTGCGTTATGCGCAAATCTAAAATCTTCAGCCATAATGAATCCTTTTATTATTTTTTACCCGTTGTATTAAAGTTCGTTATCTTGCATTGTGCAACAATCTGCGTGAACAAGTTGAGCATAGATCTCATCTGGATCGATTCTACGCAACTCCTCACTCAAGCAATCTTCTAAAGATCTAATTGGCATTGCAATTGGCTGTGTTGCTTGTCCTGGAAGACTTATCATTGCTTGTTCTTCTCCAGAAGGACGAGTCAAAGAAAGCACGCCATCTTGTCTTTTAAGACTTACCTCCGTAATTGCATGCGCACTCGAATCCTCAACAATTTCAACAGGAACATTAAGCGATATTTTTAGCCATTGTGCGAGCAAATGCATCGGAACATAATGCTTTGGACCGCTAACCTTAGCGCTAATAACAGGTAAATGCGGAGGCTGATCAAGCATAGAAGCTAGCATTGCACGCCAAGGAGTAAGACGAGTCCAAGAAAGATCAACATCTTTAGAAGACCAGTTTTTGCGCAAATTTTTCACAGTTTCAAGGGTATTGTCCGCATTTTGAGCATCAGTGATTCTGCTACTTGCCATAGTTCCAAGCAAGTCCTTAGCAGGATTTTCTGGTGCATTTGTAGGCCACCACGCAACAATCGGCGCGTCTGGAACAAGCAGAGGAATAACAAGCGTATCTGGATGTCGAACTAAGCCATTATGAGGGTAGAGAATAATGATTTCCCCAGCTCCAGCATCTGCGCCAAAGCGTACTTGCGCGTCTAAGTTTGGCGTTTCTTCGCTTTGTGAATCTGCTATATTGACTTGTGATTCGCGAACAATGGCAATAACTCTACAAGGGTGTTCGCGACTAGCTGCATTTGCTGCTCCCAGTGCGTTTTCAAGATCTTTAAGAGTGGTGTCAATAAGAAGAGTTAGCACGCGTCCAGTTGCAGATTCTCCACGCTCTTCGTGAAGCTCGTCGATTTTTGCAGAGATTTTAGACGTGTTTGTGTTAGGAAGATTAATAATCATGGCAGCCTCCAATGGCGATTATCGCGAGCAAGCATAGCGTCAGCTTCCGCTGGACCCCACGTTCCAGCACGGTATGGCTGAGGCTGTGTACCAAGCGAACTCCAAAAATCTTCAATAGGATCTAAGATTTTCCAACTTAAATCAACTTCTTGTGTAGTTGGGAAAAGCGGTGGCTCGCCAAGTAAAACGTCTAGAATAAGGCGCTCGTAGGCTTCTGGAGAGTTTTCTGTAAAAGATCTTCCATAACTAAAGTCCATAGAAACATCGCGAACTTCCATAGATGTTCCGCCTGGCACTTTTGCGCCAAATCGCATTGTTACGCCTTCATCTGGCTGAACGCGAATCACAATCGCATTACTACCAAGTTCGCGCACAGCAGTGGACTCAAAAGGCAAGTGTGGAGCGCGCTTAAAAATCACGGCAATCTCTGTAACGCGCTTTCCTAAGCGCTTTCCGGTTCGCAAATAGAACGGAACTCCAGCCCAGCGACGAGTGTCTACGTCTAAACGCACGGCAGCGTATGTTTCCGTAGTGCTATCCGGGCTAATTCCTTGCTCTTGCAAATATCCAACGGCTTTATACGATCCTTGCCAACCTTCTGCGTATTGACCTCTCGCAGTATTTGTTGCTAAATCTTTAGGCAAGCGTATAGCAGACAAGACCTTAGTTTTTTCAGCCGTCAAGTCACTAGCACTAAAACTTACTGGCTCTTCCATAGCAGTAAGAGCCATTAGTTGCAGCAGATGATTTTGAATAACATCTCTGGCTGCTCCAATCCCATCATAATATCCAGCTCTGCCGCCTATGCCAATATCTTCTGCCATAGTAATCTGCACGTGGTCAACATAATTAGCGTTCCAAATTGGCTCATACATTGCATTTGCAAAACGAAAAGCCAGCAAATTTTGCACAGTTTCTTTGCCTAAATAGTGGTCTATGCGGAATACAGAATTAGGGTCAAAAACTTCGGAAACTACGCGATCCAACTCTTGTGCGCTTGTTAAATCGTGACCAAAAGGTTTTTCTATTATCACTCGTCTCCACGCGTTTTCGGAGGAATGTGAAAGCCCCGATGCTGCTAACTGCTGTGCCACAACAGGGAAGCTAGAAGGCGGAACCGACATGTAAAACGCGTGATTTCCGCGAGTTCCGAGATCTCTGTCTAATTCGCTTACGGTTTTGCTTAAGCGCTCAAATGCGCTTGCGTCGTCGAATGTTCCGCGAACAAAACGTATGCCTTTAGCAAGGTTAATCCATGTTGATTCACGAAATGGTGTGCGGCAGTGTTGTTGAATATTTTCACGCACAAAGTTTACAAAATGTTCATCTGTCCAGTCGCGTCTTGCGAAGCCCGTTAAACCAAATCCAGGTGGCAAAAGCCCTCGATTCGCCAAATCGTATACGGCTGGCATAAGTTTTTTGCGCGCTAAATCGCCAGTAATTCCGAATATTACTAAACTACATGGTCCTGCAATACGAGCCAAACGCAAGTCTCGTGGATCGCGTAGCGGATTTTTCCAAGCTGTTGTTTCTTCGCTATGCGCAGTCGAGCATATTGCGGTTCTTAATTCAGTCATGTATACCATCGTAATGTTTCGACTTGATTTGCTGCGCAGGACTTACCAAAATTTGCGCAGGACTTACCATGATTCTTACTAGGATTTACCAGTAAATTATCCTCCGCACACGGCTAGTCTTATCATTCGCGCGTATTGTGGACCTCCAATAGGAGTCAAATGTATTCCATCGTCTGTTAAGAATTCGGAGTGTCCTGCGCTTAAACCATACCAGTCTATTATTCCAACGTTTTTGCGTTTCGCTGCAAAAGCGCGCAGTCTTGCGTTTGTTTCGTCTTGCCAAGGCTGTGGAACACGGGTTGTTACAAAATACACTGGTTTGCCACCTGTAACATTTACCATATTTTGCAAAACAGATTCGTCTCTAGGAGGTCCGTTTGTTCCAAGCTCATAGATTACAACGCTTCCAGGGTGTTTCCCAACTAAATCTTGCTGATAATCTTCCGCTCCGTGGAATATTTGTCTGCTCACTTTTCCGTCAATCCAAGCGTTTGGTAATGCTTGCATAAGGTATGGTTTTGCGCCTTCTGTTACGGAATCTCCAACCATTGTTATGTCTGCAGTGCAAACATTGCGTTTTGAGTCTATTTTCCATGGTTTTGTATTTATGTTTTCTGGCACTTTTTCTGCAATCGGGTTGAGAATCCTATGGTCAGATGGTTTTGTTGGAAGCGTTTGTTTTTCTATGTTCTCGCGCTTTCCGCCTGTTTTTTTCTTCGTATTAGCGGAATTTTTTTCTTGTGCAGTTTTGTTTTGTGCAGTTTTGTTTTGAGTATTCGCGTCTTGCGCGTTTAATTCTGGTCTTAATTGTATAGCTCGCGCTTGCGCAATACTATTCCAGTTAACTGGCGCTGCAATTATTGCTAGCCCAACTATTGCACAAATCACTATTACCGTTCTTCTTAAAACAAACGGCAATCTTATATTCTTACTTTTAACGTTTAACGTATCTGAAGATAAATCAGGAGATAAATCAGGGTTTTTCGCGTCGATATTGTCCGAGATAATATCGTCTTTCTGGCTAATACTAAAGGTTATATGCTTATTTGCAAGAGGCATCTCGAATATTCTGTAAAAAACCTCTGCTGCAATAATAACTATTACGCATTGCCCTGCCTGTTCCCAAAGAGTTATCTGTGTGGTTCTTGTAGCAGGGTTTAGTATTTCTAGAATAGGGAAGTGGACTATGTAAATCGCAAAAGATCTTAGACCTATATATTTCAGTGGAGCAATTTCAAGTATTTTAGTGCAAATACTATTTTTCTGTAGGCAGGACCACATTAAAATCGCGCAAACTATTGCGAATATCGTGTATCCGCCGTAAACAATCCAGGTTTTTGAACCGTCTTCTTTCACTAAGCACCATAGAATAAAAATTAACGCAGCCAATCCTATAATCGATTTTTGTAGTGTGCTTAGAGGTTTTTGAAGAGTTTTTGCTATTTTTGCGAATTTACCAGATTCTGATTTATTTTTTAGATCAGTTTTTACTTTATCAGTGTTTTCTGATTCGTTGGTTTGTTGCCACTTTTCCCCAGCAATTTCATTATTAGATTCATCGGATTCGTCATATTCGCCATCTTTATCAGATTCCATCATGTTTACTTGCAATCCTGCTAGTAAATCGTCTGGTATCGAGGCTTCTGAGGATTGGCTTTTATTTTGCGTATTTTGTGTATTTTGCGCTTCTATCTCTGATGAATCCTCTATTTTTTCGATTTGTGTTTTTTTGCTTTTGTTTCCAACAATATATTTACAAGCATCTGCAATAATTTTGATAATGGAACGTTCGCTAAACCATGTGCAATACATTGCTAGTAATGCACCAATTAAGAATTCTCCAGCTCGAGTGTCAATAGAGTAATACACGCGCGCAATGGTTTGGCCATCTCCATAAAAAATCGTAATTGCTAGGTTTGCCAACGAACATGCAATCATAAGAATCGCCGTAACGCACATTCTTACAAATTTAGAGTGCACAATTTTAAGAATCGCCCATAGTATAATCGGCCAAAATACAAAGATTTGCATAATAAGTCCCAAATACCAAAGGTGTTTTATTGGGGATGGTAGTCCTGATTGTTCAAAGTAAGATACTTTTCGTAAAATATACGCCATATTGCTTGTAAAGCTAGCGCCTGTTAGTGCGTCAGATTGTAGTTTTGTTAAAAGACTTGGTGAAAATAGCCACATTAGTGGGGCGCTCAGAGCAATAATCCCTATAGTAGACGGCCAAATTCGTTTTACGCGTTTAAACAAGTATTTTAAGTAGGCGAATATTTTAGACTTTACCGGTATTTTGGTTTGTTCGCTGGTTGCTGGCGACTTTTGCGCATTTGATGTTTCAAACATTTTTAGCAGAGATACAGTGCTGAAGTATCCAGCCATAACAAGAAACATTGTTACTCCCAAGAATCCTCCTGGAAGTACTATTGGACGTAGGTGGAACGCTACAATCGCAATAACAGCAATAGCACGCATGCCATCTATTGCAGCGTTGCGTTTGCTTGTAGTGTTAGCTGCGTTGTTTATCTCTGTCATTTTGCCTGCAACTTGCTAATACGTGGTTTAATTTTGGTTGTGGACATGATGTGGGTATGAATTGTTTTATGACTAACATCGCCCAAAACGTAGTCATATTATCTACGTATTAAGACACTGTAGTTAGTTATAGCGTGTCTTAGTTTTTCCCTAGTTTTTCCTTGATTTTTCTTATGTTTTTTGCAAGTTTTATGAAATTTTTTAATATGGATTTAAATATTTTTCAAGGTAATTATTCGTTTTTATTAAGATTTTTCTCTGTTATTTTTTAGTGCGGTTGCTTTCGACTTTTGTTTGCTAAAATGCCAATGTTATACAACGCGTTTTACGTGCTCTTTGCTGCGCGCTAGAGTTAGACTGAACAGTCTAATTTAGGTGTATAAACGTTAGATTGATAAACAGTGTGTTTTACGCATTATTTTACGCATTAAGGAGTAAACATGGCAGAAACATTCAATGTTGTGGTAGAAATCCCACGCGGATCCAAGAATAAGTATGAAGTTGATCACGAAACTGGTCGTGTTTTCTTGGATCGTACCCTTTTCACAGCTATGGGTTATCCAGATGATTACGGTTACATTGATGGAACTTTGGGCGAAGATGGCGATCCACTCGATGCTCTTGTTATGATTCCAAACTCTGTGTTCCCAGGATGCGTTGTTGAGTGCCGCGCTGTTGGCTTGTATCACATGGTTGACGAAGCTGGCGGAGACGATAAGGTTTTGTGCGTTCCAGCAGATGTTCGTTTCGACGACATCAAGGATATTGATGACGTGAATGAGTATCACAAGGCTGAAATCAAGCACTTCTTCGAGCAGTACAAGGCTTTGGAGCCAGGTAAGGAAGTTCTTCCTGGTGACTTCTGGGCTGGAGTTGAGCAGGCTGAAAAGGAAATTGTCGCAGCTCGCAAGCGTCTTGAAGAAAGCGAAAAGTAGTTTTCGATATTAGTCGCGAATCTTCCGAGCGTTTTAGAAACGCGTTTGCTAGTGTCTAACACATTTTTATGTGTTAGACACTTTTTTTATTCTAAAAAATTTAAGCGATTAGTAGCATTCCTAAACCAGTTGCGTAAACAACCATTCCGCCCATCATCACGGGAATCAAAGCAGTACCAACTTGTGGCAAAAGCATGTCAGTATTGTATTTTGCATCTTTAACCCAAAGATGAGAAAGTCCAGATAGAACAATCACGGCAAGCAAACCCAATACTGCTACCAGTATGCCAAGTTCTAGAATACGCACGGAGAATGTGAAACGAATAATCGAAGGCAAAAAAAGCCATCCTGGAAGAGCTGCACAAGCGATACTTGCTGTAAGAGAATGTGAAATATTTCTTACCAGATTAGATCTCTCTTCCCTAAGCATTTGACGACCAAAGCTAACAAAAGTTGCAGCAACAAGAATTAGAGCAAAGCTAACAGCCCAACGTTCATATGGGTGAATAGCTGCAATGAACTTATCCATACTAACTTCTGTATTATCTATTACGCTGCTAGGAAGCCAACCTTTTAAAGCTAATGTCGCGCACCACATGGATGCGATTCCGGCAAAAAGCGGAATAGCTTTATCTGCTGTAGAACCTTGTAACGGCCAGAAAGTAACTAGAGCAAGAAGAATAATCACGCAAACGGTTATAACGGCTTTTGTTGTTGCTATTGGCAGAATGGCTGCAATTGCTAAAAGAGCTATAGCAACGAATTGAGTTACAATAATCGTAATGTGATTGTGCATTGCATTATGTGCGATGTTATCGTTGCTCATATTACGCTCCTATCGCGTTTTATAAGATAATTTTAATAAAATGTTTAGCCGTATTAACTTATTTTATATGTAAGCGTACACTTGCATGCTTCGATTCTTATTAAGTATCTTAAGTATGGATTACAATTCTCTTTTAACAGCTTGATTTTGAATTTGTTATTCAATTCTATGCGTTCTGGAGGTATCAATATGACGGATATTACATTGATGACCTCTTGTGCCGCGCCTGCAAAAGTTTTGCCATCTTTGACTCTACTTTCGCATAGAGTGCGAGTGCTCCCAATGGAACCGTCTAGTATGCTTAAGATGCCAGAAAACACTATTCTTCTTGTAGATGCTAGAGAAGATTTGTCTTTGGCGAAATCTTTATGCTCTATTGTTCGTGCTTCTAATTTAACAATGTCTGTTATCTTAATTCTTACAGAAGGCGGATTCACAGTTGTTAATGCATCTTGGGGTGTTAGCGATGTTATGCTAACAACCGCTTCTCCAGCCGAAGTAGAAGGCAGACTTAGACTAGCTTCTCAACGGGGTGGGTCGGCTGAATCTACTTCTAAAGAACATGTAGCTGATTCTGGTAGCGTGGAAATTAACAGTAGCGGTCAAATGTGCTCTGGGGATTTAGTCGTAGATACGCAGAGTTACACGGTTAGTTTGCATGGAAAGCCTATTGATTTAGCGTATAAAGAATTTGAGCTTCTTAAATACTTTGTTCAGCATCCTCGGCGAGTATTCACTCGTGCTCACTTACTTCAAGAGGTTTGGGGTTACGATTATTACGGTGGAACTCGTACAGTAGATGTTCACATTCGTAGGTTACGAGCGAAATTAGGCGTTGAATATGAGCATGTTATTGGAACGGTTAGGAATGTTGGGTATCGTTTCGATCCTTTAGAGTCTCAGGATGAAGTTGTAGATTCTACAGATTCTGATAATAATGATTCGTCGGCGGCTTCCGACTAGAATTCCTGTAGCGGATTAGTGGTTTATTATATTGGTTAAATTACAAAGCGTGAATAGTAGTCAAGAATCATCTTCCAATTCTAGAAAATCTAAAAAAATCGCTAGGATGAGCGAAGAGTATAGGATTTTATGCGAAGAAATACCGAATCCAAAGTGTGCATTAAATTTTACAAATCCATTTGAACTACTAATAGCCACTGTTCTTAGCGCACAAACCACTGATAGACGTGTAAATATTGTAACGGAACAACTTTTTAGAACTTATCCTACGCCAAAAGATTTAGCGCGCGCACCAATATATAAGGTACAAGAGATCATCCATCAACTTGGATTTTATAGAGTAAAATCGCAGCATATTATAGAGCTTTCGCAAAAACTTATGGACGATTTCAATGGTGTAGTTCCAAATAATATGGATGATCTTACAAAACTTCCAGGTGTAGGAAGAAAAACAGCAAACGTTGTATTGGGCAATGCTTTTGGTATCCCAGGGTTTCCAGTAGATACCCACGTTATGCGTGTGACGTCAAGGCTTAGATGGAGAAGCGATTGGAAAATCGCTAAGTCAGATCCTATAAAAGTTGAGCGTGAAATTACATCTTATTTTCCGCCAGAAGAATGGACTAATTTGTCTCACCGCCTTATTCTTCATGGTAGAAAAATATGTACAGCTAGGAATCCGCATTGTGCTGACTGCCCTCTAAGATTTCTGTGCCCATCTGTTTCGTTGTAGCTATGTTGTAGGTTTTGTTGTAGCTGCGTTGTGGTTGTCGTAACGGATTTTTCTAATATCTCATATAATTAACTTTTAGAATATTCTTAGGGTATTTTTAGATTATTTTCTGCATAAATTCTACGTATGATTCAATCGATGATATACACTGTTGGCTATGTCTGAATTTGAAAGATACTCATCTGGATCACATATGAGAAAAGCACGTTATGCAAAAAAAGCTAAAAAAGGCGTGTCCTCGTGGGTTATTTTTATAGTCTTAATTGCCATTATGTCTGTTGTTGCATGGGGTGGATGGCGATTTTTAGATGGAAGATCAATAGTTCCAGAAAGTATTGTTCCAGCATCAGGCTCAGTTTTAAAAATAGGCTTGCGTACAGCCCCAGCATCCTTAGATATTAGGACTGACGACAGTGATTCACTGCAACAAGCTCTTATTGAAAACGTTTATGAAACGCTTATTAAACGAGACGGCAATAATGCTTTAAAACCAGGTCTTGCTCAGTCTTGGAGCGTATCTTCCGACGGTTTGAATTATAAGTTTAGGATTCGTTCAGGCGTGAAGTTTGCAAATGGAGACGTAATGGACTCTGGCTCCGTACTGCAATCACTTCAACAAGGTATTACAAAAAGCTATCCAGGCTATGAAAAGTTGACGAATATTACAAGCGTATCTAACTCAGGACCTGATATTCTAAACATTTCATTAAAAATGCCAGATCCATTACTGCTGCGAAGATTAGCAGGTAGAGCTGGAATTGTATATGACACTCGCGCTTCATTAAACTACGCTTCAGACGCTATGGGAACAGGACCTTTTAAAGTTAACGGCTATAGTAAAGGTTCAGACCTTGTTCTTGTGAGAAACGACAAATATTGGGGTACAGCATCTGGCTGCGCTAGAATAACTCTTAAATACTTTAATGACGATACATCTTTAGCAAATGCCATGCAGAATGGCGATATTCAAATGGCAGTTCCTCTTGATGGCAATGAAAACAAACGTATGGCGTCAATGCCAAATACTCAACTTGTTGAAGGTCAGAGCACTAGAATACGAATGATTGCTTATAACACTGGAATATCGTCTATTTTCTGCGATCAGCACGTTCGTAGAGCAAGCAGTTACGCAATGGATATAAACACTGTTTTATCGGCTGATCCATTTGGTGGTCAAATTGTGCGTGGACCAATTTCTCCATTGTCGCCAGGATACGAGGATTTAAGCGGCACTTATCCACATGATCCTCAAAAAGCTCGATCTCTATTCTCATATTTCTCTGCTGCCTACCTTGGTAAAATTACATTCCTCGTACCTCTTGGAATGAGCAATATTGGTAATGCGCTTGGTTCTCAGCTAAACGCTACTGGCGGTTTCCGTGTGAATGTCGAAGAAGTAGATGAGAACACTATGAAGCAACGGATTCATGATGGTAAATATGACTTAGCACTCACATGGATGAATCACACTTTGGATTCTGGAGCGTATGCAGACACAAAGTCTACTTATTTGTTCCAAGATCATGAGTCGCAGAAATATTTTGCCCAAGCAATGAAATCAACCAATGCAGAAGGATATGAGTCAAATATCAAACAGTATGCTAAAGAGTTGAATAATTACGCTGTTTCGAACTGGATGTATGCGCGAAAGAGCATTGTGGTAGCTAAATCTAATGTTAGTGGATATCCTACAAACATGACTGATCAACTTTTACCATTGCACGATGTAAACGTAAAATAAATCCAAGATTATTTCAGGAATATAAGTGCGTGTGGTTTGGGATTAGTCGCCAGCAACCGTTGATTTGAATAATTTTTACAAATATTTGTAAAAATATTGACGTTGTCGCGCTGAGTTTCTAATATTCAGTTCATGAGTGAACAGGATAATAACACAGTAAAACACGCACATTTAACGCCGCTTCCTAACAAAGTTGGCGTTGATGGTCTTGAAGACAAGTGGCGTAGTAATTGGGACGAAGCTAAGACTTACGCATTCCATAATTCTCGCGATCGTAAGGCCGTGTATTCTATCGATACTCCACCTCCAACCGTTAGTGGCCACTTGCACGTTGGTCACGTATTTTCTTACACGCATACGGATGTTATTGCACGATATAAGCGCATGCAAGGTTTTGACGTTTTCTACCCAATGGGTTGGGATGATAACGGCTTGCCAACAGAACGCCGCGTGCAGAATTATTACGGTGTGCGAGTGGATACTTCGTTGAAGTATGACCCTGATTTTAAGCCGCCTTTTGAAGGCACTGAAGGCAAGAAGATTGAAGCTAAGGATCAGGTTCCTGTAAGCAGACAGAACTTTATTGAGCTTTGTGAGCGCTTGACTTCTCAAGATGAGAAGCTTTTTGAAGCTTTGTGGCGTAGGCTTGGTCTTTCTGTTGATTGGTCGCAAACTTATCACACTATTGGCGAGCAGCCTCGCCGAGTTGCACAAAAAGCATTCTTGCGCAATCTTGCTCGTGGAGAGGCTTATCAGAAAGACGCTCCAGGCTTGTGGGATGTTACATTCCAGACTGCTGTTGCGCAAGCAGAGCTTGAAGCGCGCGAGTACCCTGGTTTCTATCATAAGATTGCGTTCCGTTTTGAAGATGGTACGCCAATCTACATTGAAACTACGCGCCCAGAATTGCTTGCTGCTTGCACATCTTTGATTGCGCACCCAGACGATGAGCGTTACAAGAAGTATTTTGGCAAGGAAGTTTACTCACCGCTGTTTAAGGTGAAGGTTCCGATTTTGGCGCATCCTGCAGCTCAAATGGACAAGGGTGCTGGCATTGCAATGTGCTGCACTTTTGGTGATGTAACAGACGTTGAGTGGTGGCGCGATTTGAGTTTGCCAACTCGACCAATCATTCAGCGAAACGGCCGCATTGTTATGACTACTCCTGATTGGATTACGGACGAGTCTGGCCGCGAAATGTTCGAGAAGATTGCTGGCAAAACCACGTTCTCTGCTCGCAAGGAAGTTGTTGAAGCTTTGCAAGCAGCTGGAGATATGGAAGGCGATCCAAAGCCAACAACGCGTATGACGAACTTCTACGAAAAGGGCGATAAGCCTTTGGAAATCGTCACTTCTCGCCAGTGGTACTTAAAGAACGGCGGTACGGACGAAAAGCTGAACGCAGAGCTTATTGAGCGCGGTAAGGAACTTAACTTCCACCCAGACTTTATGCGCGTGCGCTACGAGAATTGGGTTCACGGCTTGAATGGTGACTGGCTTATTTCTCGCCAGCGCTTCTTTGGTGTGCCATTCCCACTTTGGTATCCAGTAAATGAAAATGGTGAAGTGGATTACGAGCATCCTTTGACGCCTAGCGAAGATCGTTTGCCAATCGACCCAACTATTGACGTTCCAGAAGGCTTCGATGAATCTCAGCGAGACCAGCCAAATGGCTTTACTGCTGAGCAGGATATTATGGACACTTGGGCTACATCTTCCTTAACACCACAAATTGTGACTCGTTGGGAAGAGCCAGGTGAGGAAAATCAGGCTTTGTTTAAGGCTACTTTCCCAATGGATTTGCGTCCACAAGGCCAGGATATTATTCGTACTTGGCTGTTTAGTACGGTTGATCGTGCGCATCTTGAAAACGGATGCTTGCCTTGGAAGCATGCTGCGCTTTCTGGCTGGATTCTTGATCCTGACCATAAGAAGATGTCTAAATCTAAAGGCAACGTGGTTGTGCCAAATAAGCCAATCGAAGAGTTTGGTGCGGATGCTGTGCGCTACTGGGCAACTTCTGCAAAGCTTGGCTTGGATGCAACTTACGACGAAGGTCAAATGAAGATTGGCCGCCGCCTTGCGATTAAGCTTTTGAACGCTACGAAGTTTGCGCTCGCAATTGGTCGTGAGAACGAGGAACATCAGGTTCTGGAGTCTGCCAGCGCGGATTGGGATTTTGCAGACGTTACGGAAGTTTTGGATCGCTCTGTTATGGCAAAGCTTGCATCCGTTATTCGTACCGCAACTGATGCACTTGAATCTTACGAGCATTCTAAGGCTTTGGAAGCAATCGAAACCTTCTTCTGGGAATTCTGTGACGATTACATTGAGCTTGCAAAGAATCGTGCTTACGGTACTGCAGAATCTACTGGACGCACTCCAAGCGAATCTGCTGTAAAGTCTGCTCGCACAACTCTTGGCCTTGCACTCGATGCTTTGGCTCGTTTGCTTGCTCCTTACTTGCCTTACGCTACTGAAGAAGTGTGGAGCTGGATGCATGAAGGCGAAGGTTCTGTGCATCGTGCTAGCTGGCCATGCGCTAAGCCGTATGAGGCTGCTGCAAACGGTGTTTCTGCAGACACCTTGGCTTACGCGGGTGAAGCTTTGGCTACTTTGCGCAAGATTAAGTCTGAAGCAAAAGTTTCTATGAAGACTCCTATTTTGCAAGTGACTTTGAACGTAGCAGACAATGCTTATAAGGCTGTTGAGGAGACTTTGGATGACGTTGCTGAAGCTGGACGCGTTACTGGAGAGGTAAAGCTTAACGCTGTTGCGGCTGCGGCTGCTGCGGATTCTTCTGATTCTGAATCTGCGGAATCTGATGCAACTAATGTAAACGTTTCAGTTGCTCAAAGCGAACTCGGTGAAGCTCCTGCAAAAAAGAAGTAGTTGCAAGTAGTCGAAAATAATTAGTCGCAAAACAAAAGCGCTGGAAGTCAATCTTCGACTCCAGCGCTTTTTGTGTATTGTAATCGCGAAGCATCGTCATTTGCTATAAATTCTGCTGCGATGATCAATATCTACAACAAAAACGGTCAGCACATTATTTTCAATTGCACAAATTATTCTGTAATCCCTTACTCTATATCTCCAAAACCCCGAATAGTTGCCAGTTAGCGCTTTGCCTCTGATTCGAGGATTGTCGAGGTTGCTAATTTCGCGAAGTTCCTTAACGATTTGCTTAGCAATTGTTTTGTCAATTTTCCCTAGCTGTTTTTCAGCCCTTTTAGATAAATTAATCTTCCAAATCAAGGCGCTTCACCACATCGTCGAGTGGAGATGTTTCTAATTCTCCACGTTTGTATGCTTCAATATCTGCCATTAGTCCATATTCATGTTCAAGTTCATCGATTTGAGCTTCTAGCGCTTGATTCATGTAAAATGAACGAGTGCGGTGAGTGGTTTTAGCGAGCTTATCATAACGATCTAAAACGTTAGACGGTACTCTTAATCCTGTAATTGTTGCAGCCATTTCTAATCTCCATTGTAAAACATGTAAAACATATATTACCTTATATGCAGAATAACGCAATCCAATACGTTATAATCGCGAAGCATCGCGCGGTAACGCTAGACTGTAAACCATGAATCCAGAAAGCTTAAGTGAATTAATTGAAAAAATCGCTAAAGATTTAGTAGCAAGCGGTAAAGCTGGCAGTCTAACAGAAGATTTGATTCCTGCTGCCGAAAAACTCGCAGTTATGAGGCCAAAAGATCGCGCACACGGCGATTGGGCCACGAATGTTGCTATGCAACTCGCTAAAAAAGCTGGTATGAAGCCTCATGATTTAGCCGAACTTTTTGCCGAGCGTTTGCAAGAAGCGCAAGGTATTGCGCGCGTAGAAGTGGCAGGCCCTGGCTTTATTAATATAACGCTTGATTCTGCGTCTGCAGCGGCTGTTGTTGACGCAGTATTAAAGCAGGGCGCGGATTTTGGTAAGAATGCGCACTTGGGCGGAAAAACCCTAAACCTTGAGTTTGTTTCCGCAAACCCAACTGGCCCAATTCATATTGGTGGCACTCGCTGGGCGGCAGTTGGTGATTCTATGGCTCGAGTTTTGGAAGCGAACGGCGCAAAAGTTGTGCGCGAATACTATTTCAACGATCATGGCGAGCAAATTAACCGTTTTGCAAAGTCTTTAGTTGCTGCAGCTCACGGCGAAGAAACACCTGCAGACGGATACAAAGGCGCGTATATTAACGAAATCGCGGACGCTGTTATAAAAGAAGCACAAGCAGACGGCGTTGATGTTCTTTCCTTACCTCGAATTGATCTTGGTAAAGACGAGGAAGGTTTGCCGCTTGGTGAAGGCGATTCCGAGCAGCGAGAAGAGTTCCGCAAGCGTGCGGTTCCAATGATGTTTGCGGAAATTCGCAAGTCAATGCGCGATTTTCGTGTTGGTTTTGACGTGTGGTTCCACGAAAACAGCTTGTACGAGGATGGCGAAGTTGAGCGCGCTATTGCAGATTTGCGTTCTCGCGGAGACATTTTTGAAAAAGATGGCGCAACTTGGTTTGAATCTACTAAGCATGGCGACGACAAGGATCGCGTAATTATTAAGTCTGACGGCAATTACGCCTATTTTGCTGCAGATATTGCGTACTATCGCAACAAGCGTCATCGCGAACAGAATCCTGCGGACGTAGCAATCTACATGCTTGGCGCGGATCATCACGGCTATATTGGCAGAATGATGGCAATGTGCGCGGCTTTTGGGGATGAGCCAGGCGAAAACATGCAGATTCTTATTGGTCAGATGGTAAACGTTATGAAAGATGGTAAGCCTGTGCGCATGAGTAAGCGTGCTGGAAACGTTATTACGATTGACGATTTAGTTGATGCAATTGGTGTTGATGCTTCTCGCTACTCGCTTGCTCGCACAGATTACAATACAAGCGTTGATATTGATTTGGATTTGCTTGCTTCCCACAGCAACGATAATCCTGTGTATTACGTGCAATACGCTCACGCACGCAGCTGCAATGTGGCTCGTAACGCTGCGGATGCTGGAATCAGTGCAGATGGAGCCGATTTAAGCTTGCTTAATACCGAGGCAGATGGCGAAGTGTTGGCTGCTTTGGCGCAATGGCCTGCAGCTCTTGCACAAGCTGGCGATTTGCGCGCTCCACACAGAGTTGCGCATTATCTTGAAGATTTGGCAGCAAGCTACCACAAGTGGTACAACCTTGAGCGCGTAGTGCCAATGGAGTTGAGCGACCCAGAAAATCGTTTGCCAGAAGCAGAGCGCGAAGCTCAGCGCATTGCAAAGTGCCCAGAGCCAGCACGCGCTGCAGCTCGCTTAAAGCTTAACGAGGCTGTTCGCACAGTTATTGCATCTGGCCTTGATTTGCTTGGAGTTTCTGCTCCAGACAAGATGTGATTTAGTGCATTTGCTTTTTTATTTAGGACGTTAGTTTTTACGCTAGCGTCCTTTTATTTTTGACTAGTAGACACGCGCGAAATTGCAAATTTTTGTCGATTAAGTACATGCGATTGATTAGTATACCCCCTAATATTATTTTTCGGTTTCAGTTTTGTTATTCAATGCGTTAAATAATATGCTTAAACAATTTTTCACCATATAGGAGGTGTAGCATGAGCGTCACAACACAAAGTGTCAGCACAGACAGTGCCCCGAAAAAAAGGAACTTGACAATTATTGAATCCGCATACGTGGCGGTCATGTTGTTCGGCATGTTCTTTGGCGCTGGAAACCTGATTTTCCCAGTATTCCTTGGTGCTAACGCAGGAAACAATTCTGCGCCTGCAGCAATCGGTTTTATTGTTACTGGCGTTGGCTTGCCATTGTTGGGCGTTACGGCTCTTGCAATGAGTCGCGCAAACGGTCTTTTTGAGCTTTCTAGCAAAGCTAGCAAAAAATACGGCATGTTCTTTACATGCGTTCTTTATTTAACAATCGGCCCGTTCTTCGCAATTCCGCGCTGTGCAACAACTTCATACACTGTTGGATTGGAGCGAATTATTCCGCAAGACGGAAACGGACAACTATACTTGTTCTTGTTCTCTGTAGTGTTCTTTGCGCTCGCATTCTTCTTTGCTATGAAACCAAGCGGCATACTTACGTGGGTTGGTAAAGTTCTTACGCCAATCTTCCTTGTGTTCCTAGCTGTTTTGGTATTTACTGCACTATTTTCTCCTATAAGCGGTGCTTCTTCGGATGCTGCTCCTATAGGAAATTATGTTAATAAGTCATTCTTTACAGGATTCTTAGATGGCTACAACACAATGGATGCTTTAGCTAGCTTGGCATTTGGAATTGTTGTTGTTAGCACCATTCGTCAGTTTGGTGTAAAAGATCCTAAAGATGTGGCAGTTAATACTGCCCGCTCTGGATTCTTTAGCTGCTTGCTTATGGCGTTGATTTACGTTGCGATTGTTGTTGTTGGTGTGCGTAGCCGCGCGCTGTTCCCACCTGCGGAAAATGGTGGCGTGACTTTGGCGCAAGTTGCACGCTATCATCTTGGAAACGTTGGCTTATTCGTGCTTGCTGCAACTGTAACTCTTGCATGCTTAAAGACGGCAGTTGGCTTAATCGTAAGCTGTTCGGAAACTTTCTCTAAGCTATTCCCTAAAGGTCCTAGCTATCGTGTTTGGTCTGTATTGATTACGCTTGTTTCGTTTGGCCTTGCAAACTTTGGTTTGAGCGCAATCATCGAATATGCGGTTCCAGTATTAATGTTCTTGTATCCGCTGTCAATCGTGCTGATTCTTTTGGCTTTGTGTGGTCGACTTTTTGGAAATTCCAAAGTTGTGTACGCTTGGACACTTGGTTTTACTGGTGTTGCAGCTGTATTTGACTTTTTAAATAGTTTGCCATCCGCTTTGCGCAACGCATTGCATATGAACGATATGTTGTTGGTTGCTCAAAACTGGTTGCCGTTCTCGGAATTTGGAATGGCTTGGGTTTGCCCTGCTGCTGTTGGATTTGTTGTTGGCTATGTTCGTATGGTTTTATGTGACAACAAAGGTATGGAAGAAGTGGCTCGCGTAGCTGCTGGCCCAGATCTTGAAGGCAGCGTTGCTAATAGCGATGATTATTCTTCAAGCGATGCTGATTTTGACGAGTCGGATGCGTTCGCTGTATCTGCTAAGTCTACTGTTGACGAGCCTAATTTTGGCAATCAATCCTAGTGACTAATTCACAACTATTTGTATAGATAGTTGTAATAATAAATAATCGCCATATTAATGCTCATATGAGCTGCGATATGGCGATTTTTGCGAGTTGAGATTTTAGGCTTGCGACTTGCGACTAGAAGTTGCCGCCGTTCCAACCCCAGTCAGTTGTTGCAGTGTAACGAATGTAAGTGCGATCCTGTGGTATTCCAAGCTCGCGATTCAAAGCTGCCAGAATCTGCTCAGTCAACTTTTCCCAAGCGGATCCTGGTACGCTAGAACCAAACACGTTAACTTCAACGTAAGCTGCAGGCTTAGAATTGTCTCCTGCAAAATAAATTGGCATATTGTCTTCAAACGGGCACATGAGCCAATGTTCGCTTTTGCCTGGAACTGCGCTAATCGCCTTGCCGTATGCTGCTTTTAATGCATCGCGCTGTTCTGGCGTAGTGCTTACAGAAACATGAGTGTGAATAACTGGCATAATCGCTCCTTTGCTAAGTTTTATGAATTTTTTAAGTTTATAAACTTGTGCTGCGCAACATATGTTACGCAATAATAAACCTGTGTTACGCAATAATTATAGTAAATTGTTAGCCTCCGCGTGTTTAATTGAATGTATGAAAAAACTTATTGAACAGGTTGTTAAGTTTGGAATCGTAGGAATCATTGCGCTTATTATTGACGTAGTATTGCTAAATCTGCTTCTTCTTGTGCATCTTAATAACGTTGTTGCTGGAACAATATCTTTTATAATCTCACTTATTTTTAACTATATTGCCAGCATGAAGTACGTGTTTAAGCACCGCGAAGACATGGCTCGTTGGATGGAATTGCTGATTTTTGTTATTTCTGCAGTTATTGGTTTGCTTATTAACGATGCGATTATTTGGCTTAGCACGCTTGGAATGGTTGAAGCTTTGCGTGGTACTGCGATTTACATGCTTCGCACAAACATTGGCAAGCTTATTGCAACAGTTGTTGTAGCTGTGTGGAATTTTGTTATTAGAAAATGGCTTTTAGATGACACAAAGTCGCAAAAACCTGATTATGATGCCGCTAAAGACAATACTTTTGCTCACAAGTTGGGTGAATGGTCGTTAAGTCACACTCCAAAAGGCTGGAAGTAGGTTTGGAAGTAGGTTTAGAAAATATGCAAGCTACGACTATTCATTTTGTGCGCCACGGGGAAGTGGAAAATCCAAATCACGTGCTTTACGAGAGGCTTCCGGGATTTCACTTATCTAATCGCGGCTTAAAAATGGCTTGCGCTACAGCAAAATACATTGCGACTGTGCCACAAATGCGCGGAATTAGTGCGATTTACTCATCTCCTTTAGAGCGCACACAAGAAACGGCGCAACAAATCGCAAACGCTTTACAAATCAGCCCAATTATTTTAGACAGTCGTCTAATCGAAGCGGAAAACAATTTTCGAGGGAAAAGAATCGGCTATGGCGAAGGCGCTTTGTGGAAGAACAACAATTGGAAGCTTGTATCTAACTTGTGGAAGCCGAGTTGGGGAGAATCTTACAAAAACATCGCAGCACGCGTTGGCGATTTTGCGCGCGAACAAGTGAAAAATCACCCAGGTGAACAAATCGTAGCTGTAACGCACGAATCGCCAATATGGTCTTACCGTCATTTGCTAGAAACGGGTCATGCGGAGCACAATATGCTTTTACGCAAAACGGCTTTGGCGTCAATTACGTCAATTACATATGATTGCGAAAATATGAATGTGCTTTCCATCACATATGTGGATCCTGCTGCGCGTGTGCAATAGAACGTGTGGAATAATAAGCAATAGACTTAAAAATATGCATGAAAGATGCGTAGAAACTGTTTTTTACAGCTAATGCGAAGGAGCGTTATTATGGGTGATTCTGTAGAAAAGCTGGATTCAAAGGCTTTGAGTCTGCTTGAGTCTGCTGCAAAGTCGGCCGCGGATTTAACTAAATTGTGGCCTTTAAGCGAAGCTCGCCATTTAGATAATGACGCAAAATATGCTGAAAATCTTGAGGTTAGGGCGATTCGCACTATTGCTCGAATTATTACAGATTTAGACGTTACTGTTCCAGATGCAGAGTTTGTGTATGAAGGTGCAGACGAAATTCCAGGACGCCCTCAAGAGATAGTTGACGCGCTTTTGGCTGCTGCAAACGCTTA
The DNA here is from genome assembly GCF_055818025.1 of Gardnerella sp. c11Ua_71. Lineage (NCBI taxonomy): Bacteria > Bacillati > Actinomycetota > Actinomycetes > Bifidobacteriales > Bifidobacteriaceae > Gardnerella > Gardnerella sp. c11Ua_71. The sequence goes on from NZ_JARFVR010000005.1 coordinate 159,745, forward strand.
CGATGATATGGATTTATGCTACGAACCAGACTACAGCGAAGCGCAAGAAGAGCTAGAAAATAACACGAATGATGTTAGCGCTATTTTTAACAAGCTTGAATCAAATCTTTCTAATGATGTTAACGCAATCAACGGTGCTGCGGATTCTTTAAGCGTTGCAGGTAATTGGAGTGTTGATAGCTTGCAAGATGCGTTTAGATGCGCAAAACAAGAGTGTGATTTTTGCGGACTTAATTCTGTAGAATCGCAAAAAATTACAGCAATACTGTCTATTCTTAAAAGTCTTATTGAAAAAACAAGCAACATTTACGAAACTTTGCCTATATTCCTATATATTAACGAAGTGTGTGAGTGCGCGGGAGTTCCGCGAATGATGTTTAAGGATAATCAATGGCGTGAGCTTGTTGATCGCGTAAAAAGTGGTAAAGCTAGCGAAAATGGCGAAAATGGCGAAAATAGTATGAGCACGCTACTTGAAATTGCAGCCCCATTGCTTGAGCGCGAATGGTTAAAGCATAAGGAAGACGTACTTTGGGATCCAGAAGAGGCTAAGAAGCTTGCAAAAGAAGAAGACGATAGAAAGTCTCGCGAGGCTCTTGCTGCAAAGTTTGCGCATGTGGAAGGTAATAAGGAATCAACGCAAGCGCTTGACTAGATAGGCACGTCCGTAACGCGCGGCACAATGGAACCTATGACTGATACAGAGGAAACTCAAGAAGTTGCTAATAATGCAACAAAATCCACAAAGCCTGAACTTCCAAAGAATGTTCGTGTGCGTTTTTGCCCTTCGCCAACCGGCACGCCTCACGTTGGCATGGTTCGTACAGCGCTGTTTAACTGGGCGGAAGCTCGCCACACGCATGGTAAATTGCTTTTCCGCATTGAAGATACAGATAATGAGCGAGATAGCGAGGAAAGCTACCAGCAGATTATTGAGGCTCTTCGTTGGCTCAATATTGATTGGGACGAAGGCATTGATGTTGGCGGAGAAAATGGCCCTTACCGCCAGTCTCAGCGTATGGAAATTTATAAGGATGTAGCGAAAAAGCTTTTTGATGCAGGATACGCTTACGAGTCCTTCTCTACTCCAGAAGAGATTAAAGAGCGCAATATTGCTGCAGGGCGCCCAGCTGAGTTTGGTTACGATGGTTATGATCGCAACCTTACTGAGGAGCAGAAGCAAGCTTTCCGCGATGGAGGTCGCAAGCCTGCACTTCGCTTGAAGATGCCAAATGAAGACATTACTTTTAACGATTTAATTCGTGGCGAAATCACCTTTAAAGCTGGATCTGTTCCAGATTATGTGATTGTGCGCCCGAATGGTGATCCGCTTTACACGCTTACGAACCCTGTTGATGACGCGTTAATGGATGTGAACGTTGTTTTGCGCGGTGAGGATATTCTTAGCTCCACACCTCGTCAGATTGTGCTTTACCGTTATCTTATGGAAATGGGTATTGCGAAGGAAACTCCGCTTTACGGCCACATGCCTTACGTTATGGGCGAAGGCAAGAAGAAGCTTTCTAAGAGAGACCCTGAGTCCAACTTGTTCTTGCATAGAGATAACGGCTTTATTCCAGAAGGCTTGCTGAACTACTTGGCTTTGCTTGGATGGTCTATTGCGCCTGATCGCGACGTGTTCACTATGGACGAGATGATTGAAAAGTTTGATGTGCGAGACGTTAAGGCAAACCCTGCACACTTTGACTTGGATAAAGCAATTTCCATTAACGCTGAGCATATTCGCATGCTTGATTCGCAAGACTTCTTAAATCGCTCTGTGCCTTATTTGCATAAGGATGGCGTAGTTAGCGCGGACAATTGGGATGCCTTAACTGACCGTGAGCGTGAAGTGCTCACCGCTGCTGCTCCTCTTGTTCAGCCTCGAGTGCGTTTGCTTGGTGAAGTTGCTGGAATGGTTTCTAGCTTGTTGAGCGAAGATGGCTATATTGAGCCAGATGACGACGCTCGTAAGCAGCTTAAGGAATCTGCTGGTGATGTGCTTGACGCTGCGCTCGCTGCTTTGCAAAGTGTTGATGCTTCTGATTGGCATACGGATTCTTTGCACGAGCTTTTGAACAAGAAGCTTGTTGAAGAAGCTGGATACAAGCCGCGATTGGCATTTGGCCCTGTGCGAGTGGCTCTTTCTGGTCGCAGAGTTTCGCCTCCGCTTTTTGAGTCCATGGAAATCGTCGGTAAAGACGTGACTTTGGCTCGTTTGACTGGATTGCGTGAGCATTTGTAAATCGCAAATAGCTTTTAAATCTTAAGTAGATTTTGTATAAAGCGGGAATGTAGTGGAATTCTGCATTTCCGCTTTTTGTGTTTTTTAGGAGTTTTAGCGTATTTTCGACACGCCGCGGTTGCGTATTGAGCTGTTATGTTGTAAAGTCGACATTTGTTGCGTCTAGAGGCGTAGCAGATAAATGAAGCCCCCGTCGTCTAGCGGCCTAGGACTACGCCCTCTCACGGCGCCAACACCGGTTCAAATCCGGTCGGGGGTACAAAGACGGAACGGTTCCAAGAGCCGCGAAGCCTGCCAATTGGGGTATGGTGTAATTGGCAACACAGGTGATTCTGGTTCATCCATTCTTGGTTCGAGTCCAGGTACCCCAGCGAATAACCCTCGTATTTTACGAGGGCTTTTTTGTATTTCAAAGATAAAAGATATAGCTTACATTGCTCGTACTTTTCTTGTTTCTTATATTTGTATCGCGTGTGAGGCATTTGTAACGTTTTTTGGCTGTTTTTCGTTATATTTGTATCATTGATGAGATGTTTGTAACGTTTTTTGGCTGTTTTTCGTTATATTTGCATCATTGGTGAGATAAATATAACGCAAGCGATATTCCATATTTGTTGCGCGAGGGCTGGGTGTTTCTACGTTCGTGCTTAGACCGCGCAAGTGATTTTCCTATTTACTGTTGTGCGAGGTTTGATGTATTTCTCTCCTCGCAAGTTCCGTCGCTACGCTCCTCTTTTATTGCTCGTATAGAAATACATCAAACCTTCTGAATATCTAGGACTTTTGCGTGGTTTTTATCACCGAGATTCTCGATTTTTCTTGCTCTCTCGGCGTGTCGCGCGTTGTGTGTGTTGAACGTTGATTTTGCAAGGATTTGGCTAATATGATGTTGGCAATCGAGTGATTCTATAATAAGTCTTATAAAAATATTTAAAAACATAAAATTCGGTGTTTTTACGGTTGAATCATTGTTAATACGCATTTTTTACGGCGAAGCTGTTGTTTGGTGTGAATTGTTTTTTAGATTATTTTATTTTCTACTCTTTAAACAATGTTGTTAAAACTTGACTTTTGCCAACGGGGGGGGGTATACATGTTAAAAGCTGCTTAAGAATCGTTGAATTAGCGTTGCGCTTTTTAAAAAGCGTTAGATTCTAATTGCTTAATTTGAGACTGAAGGTTTTACCGCTGGCTAAAAGAAACCAGTAAAGGAGAAAACGCAGTATGAAAATGCCAGTTTTCCGTAGCTTTTTTCGTTCTTTAATGCGTTCTGTTTGCGATTTTGTTGGTATTGATTATTGTAGTGCAAAAGATTATAAATCTGATTATAAGTCTTCTATTTCTAGCAAATCTAAGTGTGCATTACGCGCTGTAATCGCGTTTTTTGTTGCAAGCGCAACGCTTATTACTACGTTTGTTATTGCTCCAAGTTCCGCGTTGAGCGCTTCGCAAGATGGTGCTCAGCAAAATGTTGAGCGAAGTACTAACGCTCAAAACAATGTGCAACAAAGCAGTGCTCAAAATAACAGTGCTCAAAATGGCATTAATAAAGATGAAGTTAAGAGGCAAGTTAATTCGTATGAGCCGCCAAATTCACCTGAGCCGCCAAATTCTTACGGAAATGCTTACGGCAGTAGTGTTATGGCGGATGGTTCTAATCGAGATAATAAAAAAGAAGCTGCGCATGGTAGCGATAACGCTAGCAGCAAAGATAAAAATAAAGTAGACGCTAACGTTAGTAACAAAGTAGATAACAATAACAATATAAATAATGCGTCTAAAGATGACGAAAAGCTTAACAATGGTGTTAAGCGTAATGGAAAAGCTTCTGATAAAGCAAGTAATTTAAATAATAAAGACGATTCTAATAAAGATAATTCCAACAAAGATAATTCCAACAAAGACGATTCCAACAAGGCGGGCGATTCTGCCAAACTAGACAGCAAGCTTGAAAAATCTGCTAAACACCGCAGAGTAAAAAGGGCGCTAAATGGGAGTGAAGGGAACGAGCCCTGGCGTGAAGCCTTAAAATTATGCAAAAAAGAGGGTCGCAAAACTTTTGCTGAGTGCTATTGGTTTATATATAAGTCGCCTGATAAAATAGATAGGAGTAAATATTTTTTAGAAGATAGTTTAGGCGGCGGTTATCCTATACCGCTTTATTCGGGTAAAACATATTCTTTTGATTTAAAACTTGTTTATTATCCTTTTTATGGTGAAAGTGTACCTATTCCTGCTGGGACAAAGTTTAGAATAACCAAAATTGAATGCGATGGAGGTCATCGCATTGGAAACTCTACTGATGCGATTGTGCAGGATTGGGTTAGTATAGACAATAATGCAAGAATTACTATACATGCAACAAGCAAGTGGATTTACCCAACTACTAATTATCGCGCGAATATTGAAATAAAATATCCAGATGGGTCAATTGGAAAAGATTATTTTGAGTTTAAACATGACGATCTTGGTATAAGAAATCATGATTTAAATATAAATGTTTATAATAATCAGAATATAGATGAGAATAAGCGTAACTACGGTAGTGTTACGTTAAAAAAGAAAAACGATGGTTCTTATAATTCCTTGAATATGCTTATCGATTCAACGTCTAAGCGTGGTCCTGGAACGATTAAACATCGCATGTTATGCCATAAAGATTCTGATACTAATTATGATTTTAACTCGTATAGTTTAGATGGAATAGCAGGGTTAAAACTTAAACCATTAGATAGCAAAACTAGTAGTGGTGATAATTCTTTGAATCAGCTTGAGTGGAAGATTAATCCAGGTAAGAACCGTGCGAGTGGTAATAAAAACAGCGGTGAGGAATTGTATGAAGATGATGATTATACTGAAAGATCTCAAAGCTTATTTACAGGCACACCAAACGCGAATAGTGATGGTAATTATACGTGTAGGATTTTTGCGATAAAGAAAACTGTTCGTAAATATCAGCCAGATTTTGATCATCTAATATTTACTGAATATTCAAAACCGCGCATGAGCAAAAGACTAATCGAAAGTAGAGAGAAACTAAGGCAAAGAACTGTAAAAAATCTTTTTAAAAATACTAATGGGACTTTTCTAAGTAAACCGATTTCTGTCCTTTTTGATGATTATGGTCTTAGCGGTTTACATGTAGATATGCTTCCAGGAGACCCTGAATACGTTAGATTTTTTCGCGCTGGTTATATTCAGTCTATTTTCTCTCTTCTTGGATGTGGTTTTCAAACTATTGATTGGGATTATAAAACACTAAAAATACATATAGGCAAAGATAATCCTCCTTCTGATAACACTGGTGATCTTAATCTAAAAGTGTATTCTTCTAAGCGGCAGAATAATCCTAGCAGCGAAGCATCTAGCCAAGCGTTAATTGATAGCAATAGTGGCATTAATGTAATGAATGGAATAAAGTTCAGTACGTTCATTAATGCTACTTCTGTAAACGATAACAGTAAAATCACGCTAAAAACGCTATGTGCAAAAGGCGAATACGCAGGCAAAACATCTAGCGATAGTGATAACGATGCATCCGAAAATATTTTTGAGCAGTCCGGTAAGGGGCTTATATACCAGCATTGGAAAGATGATTTTCTAGATGTAAGTTCTCAAAAAAGTTGCACATCTAATAAAAGCGGACTCAAAACATGCGATGATGGAAAATTTGGTGCGCAAACAACAGCAGATGCAGAAGGAAAACCGTTGCAAATGAGCGAACATAAGTGTGTTGTGTACGCTTTTAAGCCAAAAGCTTTAGAAGAATTCAGCAAAATAACAACAAACATAACGCCAGATAAAGTAGATTATGCTCTCGCAACAGCTAACTTTGTTGAAGCAAAAGATTATGCAAAATTCACGTTCCCTATTCACATCAGGTTCAGTTTGCCAAATACTGGCGAACGAAATTGGAACTTGCAGCTGGGAGCTATAGCCGCCGTTATGGTGAGTGTGCTTGCAGCAGCTTTCATACTAAACCACTTAAACTGGCAGCGAGAACAAGCTGCTTTGCGGAAGGCGGCGGTGCCAATGTGAAAATTTGCTTATATTTCGGTTGGCTAATCCGATTATTTTGGATGGTTAATTCGACTGCTTCGGTCGGTTAATCTGACAGTTTTGGCTCATTAATCCAAATTATTAACAATTTAAAAATTATCCCCTAATCCCCTTAATTTTTCCAAAAAATATGCTGTAATAAGCATCGAGAAAAGGAGAAAATATGAATAAGTTAACAAGAAAGTGCGTTGCGGCGATTGCGTCGCTCGCGATGGCTGGCACGTTGTGCGTTGCTGGCGCTGTGACTATGGCTAGCGTTGCGTGGGGTACTCCTAGGCCACCAGTTATTCAAACTCCTGCCGCTAAGGCTCCGTGGGAGCAGGGCGCTCCAGGTATGGGCACTTTGAAGATTGTAAAGTGCGATGCCGCGACAGTAAGTGGCTCGAATGGAGCATCTGAATGCCCAGCTGATCATAAGCCTATTAAAGATGTTGAATTCACTGTAACAAAGATCGATAAGATCAAGGTTGACAATTCAGATGTTACTTTGAATCTTAAAGAGTATTCTTCTTGGCAAGCAATTTCGAAAATCGTAACAAAGCTCAACACGGGCGACATTGCTGCAGGTGATTTGACGCTTGCTACTACCTCTGAGACTTTAAAAACTGACGAAAATGGCAAGGCAGAGAAGACGGGTCTTGCTATTGGCTTGTACAAGGTTGAAGAAACGAAAACGCCAGAAGGATATGGCGCAAACGATGTGCAAGTGTTTTACATGACGCTGCCTCTGATCGAGTACAAAACTGAAGGCAACACAACTAAAGCTATCTACAACTACAATCCAGTAGTTAAGCCAAAGAACAAGGATATTTCCAAAAATATCACAAAGACTTTGGATAAAAGCAAGACCTTTGCTGTAGTTGGAGACACAATTGCTTATACGATTAGCGCAGAAGTGAACAAGTCTAAGCCTGCTAATGGTAATCTTACTAAGGATGATATTCAAGGTTTTGCTGTGTTTGATGATGCGCCAAACGCTGCTTTTGCGTCGGTAACTAGTGATGCTGTGAAGAAAGTTAAGGTTGATGGCGAAGAGTTGACCAATGCTGGAAACACTACTTATTACAGTGTGTCAACTATTGCTGCATCTAATGCGACTGATGGTAAAAATCTTGCTGCTAATCACACGCGTATTTTAGTTAAGTTTGAAGAAGCAGGTCTTGACAAGATTGCTGAAAAGATAAATGGTCGTACTAACACTGGCGACACGATTAAGGTTGAAGTAGATCTTGAGTTTACAATCAGCAATGATTACAAGAACACTACTGCTCCAGAAGGTGATGCTACCAGTGCTGATACAACCAAAGAAGAAATCGTTAATAAGTCTGGCTTCTTTACAGGGCATAAGAAAGGTGAGACGCCAACTCCTCCTATTATCCCAGACGGCGGAAAGTCCACTGTTGACTTTGGTTATTTGCAAGTAGATAAATACAATTCGGAAGATGATACTAATAAGCTTGAAAATGCTGAGTTCAAACTCTTTACTGATAAAGATAAAGCAGATGCATGCTCTAAAGGTCTTATGGAAAATAAGGAACTTGCAAATATTGATGCTTGCAAAGCTGCTTCAGCAAGTTTCGACGGAAAGACTAACGCTGAAGGTAAGTTCCAAACTCCGTTCAAGACAATAGCTGGCGTGCCTGTTTATCTTGTTGAGTCTAAAGCTCCTGAAGGCTATGCGAGAACTCCTGAAGTTCACACTGTAACGATAACAAAGAATAAAACCAAAGTTGAAAAATTCGCTAACTTCCCAGTAAAAGGTGGAGACGATGGAAACAAATTCTGGTTCAATCTTCCTGCTACTGGTGCCGCTGGCGTAATTCTATTCGCTGTGGCTGGCATTGGATTGATCTTTACAAGCGTGTTCCTCTATGTGCGCAATCGCAAAGAAGAACAGCGTGCGTGATTGGATGTGATTAGCCAACGCTGAATTAGGTGGCGTTTGGTTTAATCATGCAAAAGATTAGAGCACTTTGTACCAGAAGACACGCCGCAGCATTTAAAACAAAATGCATTGAGCATTTTGTTTCTACGCTGGCGTGTCCTAGTACAAAGTGCCTAAATCTTTTGCGCTGTAATTGCGCAAGCAATTTGCGTCAAGTGATGTGGAGATTCGAGATTTTTCGCAGCGGATGAAGCGAACCTCAGCATGAAATGGTGATTCGCTGAAGTAGCAAGAAAAATCGAGAATCTCGGTGATTAAGCAATACGCAATTGTTCAAGCACGTAAGAGGGCTGGGTGATTCTTGGTCGAACAGTATAAGAGCGGCAGCCGATACCAAATAATCCAAATGATCAACCACTACAAACAAACATCAACCCAAAAACAAAATCAAAGACAAAACGGAACAACCGCAACAACAACCAACACGTAAGAGGCGGAGCGTTGTGAGACAAGAATTAGCCAGCCCTCTCACAACACCAAGTAAGGAAAACACGCAATGCTTAGCAGGAGAAAAGTGTGAAAAGGAATGAAGGATAAGGAAAAAGAAAAGCACGCAAAGCGTTCTAAGTCGCGTTTGCGCCGCATCCTCGAGCCTATAGCGTTTGCAATAGCAGCAATATTGTGCTTCACGTATCCTGTGGCGTCAACGCTGTGGAATAACAAGGTGTCGAAAGAAATATCCGTAGCGTACGACAAGCTTAGTAAACAGCGGTCGAAGCGTTTGCGTAACACAAGTATGGAAAAAGCTCGAGAATATAATGCTAAGCGCAACTCGATTTTTACGGCAGACCCATATAATGGCACCGACGATTTTAAGAAAACTCCTGATTACAAAAAATATGATAGCATGCTAGAAGAGCCAATGGGGATTATGGGCATTGTAAAAATCCCAAAGATTGGCGTAAAACTGCCGATTTATCACGGTAGTTCGCAAGATGTTCTTGCATATGGTGCTGGTCACTTGTATGGTACTGATTTGCCTGTTGGTGGCAGAAGCAGGCATTCGGTTATTACGGCTCACACAGGTTTGCCTAATGCAACTATGTTTGACGACTTAACTAGTCTTAAAAAAGGCGATTTTTTCTATATTGATATTCAGGCTGAGACCTTACGCTACAAGGTTTTTCGTATTAGCGTGGTTGATCCGCATGATATTAGGCTGATTCAGCGCGAGAAGGGGCGCGATTTAGTTACACTTCTTACTTGCACGCCGTATGGAGTGAACACACAACGCTTGCTTGTTACGGGTTATCGTGTGTTGCCAAATCCTGTTGCAGCTCCAGAAGATAAGTTGCAATGGCCGCTTTGGATGACTTTGTTTGTGATTGCGCTTATTTCGTGTGCGGCTATTCTTGCCACAATGATTGTGGCTGCTGTTGGAAGGAAACACAACAAGTCTGACATTCGCGCTAAGCATTTGTCGATTCTTGCTTACAAGCTGCTTTAGTCGAAAGTCGATTCGCACGCAACCGCTATTCGCGCAATATACACAAAGCATGACACAATAGTATGTAGTGTGTTTTTTGAAGGGAGCAGGTTCCGTGGGAAGTCGACAAACCTTGCAGCGTTGGATGATTACAGTAGGTGGTGTCGAGCAGGCGCGCGTTGGAGCGGGTCAGTCTGTGGAGATTGGCAGAAAGCCTATACGACCTTTGCGCGAAGACGGTTTTATGCGTGTAGACATTGTAGACAATAAGCGCTCAATGTCTAAAAGGCATGCGCTTCTTATAGTAGACACAAGTGGCGTGGCGACTATTCGAGATTTGCATTCTACAAACGGAACTTATCTTGTAAACGAAAGCGGAGATTTGCTGCGACTAGATCCAGATGTTGATTTTCATATGCCAGATAGCATTGTTCGCATGCAATTTGGAGATGTGCCAATTGACTTTGTGCGTATAGAAGAGCCAGTTCCTTTGGCTGAAAATAGTGCGGAGCCTGTACGCGACTTGTTCTCTTATGCTGCTGACGGTTCCATTAAAGAGCCAGATGCTTCGGATTTGTCGGTCGATGATATTCTTGATATTCGTGCTGGAGAGCCAACAGGCGTTTTCCGTGCACAATCTGTTTCACACCCTAATTTAGTGTGGGATAATCAGTCCAAATTAAATGCTGCCGGTAAAGCTGATGATGTTTATAGTGCAAGCAAGGCTGATATTTCAGTAAATCCTGTAAAACAAAGCGATCCCGTGATTGCTAGTCAGGTTGTTCTTCCTGTTGTGCGTGAAGATTTTGAGTCTGCTGCAGAACCTCGTAATCTTTTTGATGATGCAGCACAAGCTAATGCATCACAAGTTAATGCAGCACAAGCTAGTAGTGACAAAACTAATAGTGATGAAACTGTAAATCCAGATAATATTGTGGATAACAGTGCTGTTGCAGGTAACGCTGCTATTTCTGACAACAGTGTTGTTGCAAATGATTCTTTTGATTCTCACGATGTTCAAGACGATTCTAAAATTCAGTACTCACAAAATGTAGATGTTGAAAACGAGGATCACACAACGCAAGATCAGAATACTGAACAAGAGGAGATAGCAGAAATTCAAATCAATTATCAAGATGAGAATGAATTACAAGATGGGGCAGAAGATGAGTCGCCAGCAACCGACGATTCATTGCAAGATGAGCCTCAAATTCAATTAAATCATGAACAATTCATTCGATCCAATTCAGTCAATATTCAAGAAGATTCGCAATACACTCCAGCTTTTGAACCAGGGTCTGTGTTTGAAAAAGTGTCAAATGGAGAATTCAACGCGCATAAAGAAATTGTACAAGCAGGTGGATTCACTTCGGAAGAAGCTCAGAAAACCACTGATTTCTCTAAGCAGTTTGAGATAGCAAAATATCAAGAATTACTTCCATTTTTAGCCATGAATACAGGTCTTTATGACGATTTATACGCTTGGCTTTCAGCTCAAGGCAATGCAGACGTAGATGAAGCTTTAGCGCAAAATAGTGGGTATAACGCTTACCGCAACGCAGTAGGTTTATAAACAGGGGAGTTTAGTAGTATGAGCGGCGAACAGAATGATTTTATAAGCCAAGTAAATCAAGCGCATAATGCGAGTGAACAAAATTATCAAGAAGCTTACGAGCAGAATGCGCAAATAAAGCATGAAAGTGCGCAGGCTACAGCTTCGCGAGATGAAAAGTTAAGGCGAATAAACTCTTGGCGCGAACAATACAAGTCAAAGCTTGCGCCTTCGCCGCTTGAAGACATAACGAAACTTTCCGCACAATTAGAATTAACGCATGCTCACCCATCTGGGATAGCGCAACTTTTTGCGAGTGGAAAAGTAACTCTTCAGGCGTTATTCCGCGATTCTGGAATGTTGCGCGCGGCAGGGCGCAGACTAGACAGGGTTTTTGAAGATAGAGATAATAAGGCGCACGAAAATGGTGTTTCGGAGCTTTCGCTTGTTGTTGGAGTGGCATCGTGGAGCGGTAATCATGTGCCAGTTTTAACATACCCAGTGAGAGTTATTCGAGACTCTGGCAAGGATGAAACATACGCAACAATCTACTTTTCTGGCAATGTGCGCTTAAACCATGCTCTTGTTCTTAGATTGCAAGAGAGAGGCGTGAATCTTAGTGAAGATGCGCTTTTTGACGGCGCAAACTATGAAAGCGGAACACCAGAAACGTCAGCTGTTTTTGATGCAATTTGTGCATCTGCTCGCAGCGTGTTCCCAGATTTTGATATTGAACGAGATATTGTTCTTGGATGTTTTACTGATTCGGGATCCAGATTTTTGGCTGAAAGCGCTCAGATTTTGCAGGCGCTTAAAGTTGGGAATGCTGGAAACACTATGATTGATGCGGTTGCTGGCGATGAGCGTGCGCTTCAAGAGTTGGCGGCAAATGATAGGCAAGAGTATTCTCCTCTAGATGTAGACCCTCATGGTGAATATGAAGTCGGTGATGTAGATAATGTTGTACGTTATGCATCTGGTTTAGCTGCTAATGGCGTTTCTCTGGCTTTAGACGTGGATGCTGGATCTGATTCTGCTTCTATCGCGGCTGCGATTTCTTCACGCTGTGTTCTTGCTGGAAAGTCCATTTTATATGTTCCAAATGTTATGGAACAACAGCGTCGATTCCGTCATGCTCTTAGTGCGAATGAGATTTCTTCGCTTGCGCTAGACGTTTCGGATTCTCACCTTGCGAAACATGTGGATTCTCAGCTCATAGCTGCAGTTGGGGCGCGTCAAAGCGTTGCTTCTAGCCGTTTTGAGCAGGTTTGTGACGAGTTAGTTGGTGTTAAAACTCGCTTAAATCGTTATTTGGGAGACTTGCACGGAGTAGATGAGCGTTGGGGTGTGTCAGCGTATCATACAATGCAAAATCTTGCTGCTATTGCAATGTTGCCTACTCATCCTTGTACTCATGTAAGACTAGATGTTGCTGCTGCAAGATCGCTTTCTGGTCATTTAGATGAATGGGCGCAAAAATTACATCAAGCAGATGAGCTTGGAGAATTTACGATAAAGCCTGAAGATACCCCGTGGTTTGGCGCGTCTTTGTTCAATGAGAATGAGGCTGTTGCTGTATATCAGCGCGTTGTAGATGTTCTACTAAAGCTTCTTCCTGCAGCACGTGAACATGTTAAATCAACTGTTCAAAACTGCGGTTTTCCTGTTCCTGCTACCGCACGCGAATGGGGTAGACAGGTTACGGTGTTAAAGAATCTTCGCCGAGTTTTAGATGTTTTCCAAGCAGATATTTTTGAACGTGATCTTAGCGCGATGATTGAAGCAAGTAAGCCTAAAGCTGTTCGCAAGCGTGAAGGTACAGTAATGGGCTTCTGGGAGCGTAGACGTCATATTAAAGAAGCTCGTAGTCTTTTGCGTGTAGGAGCTAAAGTAGATGATCTTCATGAGGCTTTGAAGATTGTTGCTCAGCAAGCTGCTCAGTGGCGTACTTTTGTTCCTCATGGAGGGTGGCCTGTGTTACCGCCTAAGTTAGATGAGATTGTTAGTACTCAGGAGCTTTTGGATCGTAATCTTGTAGCTCTTGATGCTGTTCTTTCCACCACGCGTTTGGGTGCTGATCTTGAAAATGTTGAGTTTACTAAACTTGATGAGCGTTTACAGGCTTTACATGACAATCGTGCTTCCTTAGATACTTTACCTGGTAGGTGTGTGATTGAGCGCGATTTACGCGGTGTTGGTTTAGAAGACCTTGTTTGCGATTTGCGTAGGCGTAATGTTACTGGTTCTGCGTTAGATGGTGAGCTTCACTTGGCTTGGTGGACTACGGTTTTTGAAGATATCGTTAATTCTTCCGCGATTATTTCTAACCAAGATGGTTCGGCTATGCAAGATGCTTCTGACCGTTTTGTTCAGGTAGATACTGAGCATGTGCGCTCTGTGGGGCCTATGGTTCAACAAGAGACTTTAAAACGTTTGTGTGAACTTCTTTTCTCTAGGTCTCAGGAAGCTAATCAGCTTCACACAACTCTGGCAAGTAATAGTTCTGGCGTGACTTTTACCAAATTGATGAATTCTCATGCAGATCTTCTTCTTGCTGCTAAGCCAATTATGGTTGCTATGCCTTCTACTTTGACTATGATGACTGAATTTAAGCCGATTGTAGACATTGTGATCCTTGATTCTGTTGAGCATTTGAGCAATATTGAGCTTCTTAGCATTCTCGCTCGTGCACGCCAAGTTGTAGTTATTGCTCATAAGAATACGGTAAGTTCACAGAGCGTTAACGATTTGATTAGTGTTTTGCCTTCTGTACATGTTAAATCTCGTGCTACTAGGCGTTCGCTTCGTCTTGCCAATTTCCTTGAAAATCATGGGTATGGTTCGCTTCGTCACGATGTTCCTGTAGATAGAATGCAAGGTAAAGTTAAGCTTCACCAAGTTGAGGCTTCTGGTGTTCCTATTATGTCTACTGGTTTGATTGAGAGTAGTCAGAGGGAAATTGACGAAGTTGTTTCCTTGATAAAACAGCGTGCTACGACTTTCACGGTAGTTCCTTCCAGCTATGTTCTTGCAGTTGTAACTCTTACGAGTGTGTTTAGGAATCGTTTAGGAGCTGAGCTTAAGGCTCTTGCTATTAAAGATGAAAATATGAATAGATTCCTTCGCCATGTTCGTCTTGTAGATGCTAGTGAGTCTGTTGGTGCTGCCGCTACGGATGTTATTCTTTCCTTATGCTATGCAAAAACTTCTCACGGTAGGCTTTTGCAACAATTTGGTGTTTTGGAAGAAGAAGGCGGTAAGGGTATACTTCTTGATTCGTTAGCATTAGCTCGTAGGAATTTAGATATTGTTTGCGCGTTTAAATCTAGTGATATGGAAGATGAACGTTTGCATCAGGATGGTCCTAAGCTGCTTAAAGAATTGCTTATTTGGGCTGAGCAGTTGGATGATAGTCCAGTAAATCCAACTGATTTTGATGAAGCAAAATCTGAATATGATCAAGATAAGGCAGAAGATAAGGAAGAAGCTGCAGGTGCGCGTGCGGAGGCTTTTGATTCTTCAGTAGACAGTTTTAATAATGTTTTGTTTACTGATTTGGCGGATCGTATTCGCGCTCGCGGATTGTGCGTAGCGGTGAATTACGGATTTGATAAGGAACACAGTATTCCTCTTGTTGTTGGTTTGCCAGATAAGCCTTTTGCTCTTGCTGTTTTAACGGATGATATGAGATTCATGAATATAGAATCAACGCGTGAACGTCATCGCATGTTTGCTCAAGATTTGGAGTATCTTGGCTGGTCTGTTATGAATGTTTGGAGCGTTGGAGCATTCGTAAATCCTGAAAAAGAGGTTGAGCGGGTCGTTTCTAGAATAGGCGAGCTTTACGGTGAAGATCAGTGAGCCGTGATAGGTGAGTGACTATAAGTGAGTGACTATAATCCTAATCGCAGATGTTCTAGAACGCATAATCGAGTAGTTCGTAAAGGCTCTGAGCTTTTTGATGCTGATGGCGTTAAGCTGGAGCCTTCGGATTTTCAGACTTTAGACCAGCGCTCTAAAGATGACGATAATCGTATTCTTGGAGAGCTTCCGCCTCATTGGGCAGTTTTTAGTGAACGTGGTAGGTAAAACTGTTTTATCCTCGTATTGCAATAACCGCAAGGTTTGGAATAATAGATTGTGTATTTATTATCTGTAATGCAGACTCTGCAGGCATGGCTAGTAACGCGTTTTGAGATGAATTGCCTGTTTTGACTACTATTACGTCGTGGATAAAAGAAATGTTTTTATTTTCTTGAACAATGTCATTCTCGTTGTGATCTCCTCTTGAAACTTTGCTAAATGCTATCGAAATATTTTCTCCAATGTTTAAATCTTGGTTGTTGCTTGCCAGTTTTATTGAAATCGTTGTGAATCCTGGTGGAATTTTTGCTTGTTGCGTAATCTGACTAGTAAAGATAGGCATACCATATTTGATATTGCAGGTTGCGATAATAGCATTTTTGATCAAATCTTTGTTAATAACATGATTAAAAACACTGTTTTTGGGCACGTTAACATAAGACAAATCATCTTGTTTAATAAGAGTGCCTTTAGATATATCTCTAATTGCTACAGGTATGATTTGCGTTTCTTGACAGCTCGTAATCATATTTATTGCAATAAGTGTTGCAACGCTAATAAAAAATATGGTAAGCGTATTTAACAAAAGTGCTTTCTGCCTGCGTTTTAAAAGCATGGCTGGTACTTGATTTTCGTGCGCATCATGCGTGCTAGATGTGTTTTTTAATATTGATATCATGCTCATAGAAGCATCATCTAATAAAAGGTGATGCTTCTACAAGATATTTTTGTCAATGTGGTTAAAGGTTATTTTCTATTGTAAATCAGATGATTTTTATACACTTTTCCACAAATTGGTTAATAAGCGAAATTGTTTATGCACATTTCCACAAATTGTTTGTACCTGCTTGAAAAATTATTTATCAGTGCGATAAAATCCGCTACCTTTAAAATTGATTGGTGGCGCAGAAAACACCTTACGAAGTTCTGGTTTTCCGCATTTTGGACACACTGTAATTGGGTCATCTTCAAACGATTGATATTCCGAAAAATCATATCCACATTGCTTGCAACGGTAATGATAAGTAGGCAACGGTTCCTCCGATCTTTATTTCCATCACATATCCTAGCTCATTCCCGCACCGCATGAAAGATGACTTAAAATATATGCAAAAAGATGCAGTAATTTGTAAAAATTTAATGTAATAATTCCTATAATTGCGACACGCCGAATTGGTTTTGGCTCTTCACATCCGTAACGCACTTTATATTTATACGTATGGGTTATGAATCGGTGAGTGCGTTAATTGTATTAATCATCATCATAGCCTTAATGTTTGGTTGGTTGCCTAAGCGCACTGTTAACAGCATGAAGTCAATGTTGGAACACAGCGAAGATAGGTATTCACCTTCGCTGCATATTGTGGATGAGCGTAGTGCTTCGCTATTCCATGAGTGTAGTGGTGCGATGGCGAAAGGGGTTGGAATGCAACCGTCAGAGAAGCGATCGAATAAAAATAAGAACACTAAAAATAAGAGCAATAAGTCAAAGGTGTTAAGAGATAATTTTACTCCGCAACATGTGGCTCGTATTCGTGCTCTTCGTCGCGCTGCGGTTCGTCGTCGCCGTATTTTGGTTTTTTCGCTTGTTTTCTTGACACTTGTGGTTCTTGTAGCTGGTTTGTCTGGATTATATTCTGCTTGGTTCGCTCTTATACCATTCGCTATGGTGTCAACAGTTCTTTACTTTGGCTCTATTGCGGCAAAGCATGCGCGAGATTGGGAAGCGCGCGTTGCTGCTTATAACAAATCTGCTGGAGTGCCGCAAAACTATGGTAAAAAAGGTTATGGCGAATCTAGTGAATCTATTGTGGAACCAGTTTTTGATGCGATTGTCAATTCTGTTGTAGCTCATGAAGAAGAGTATCAAAATTATTCATCAGGTTCTGTTACACAATATTCGTCGAATACTCAAGACAATACAGAAACTTCTGTTATGCAGCAGCGTGAAATTAGTATGGCTTTAGAACGCGTCAATTCGCAGAATGCTAATGGTTATGTATCTGCTGGTAATCAGTCATCGTCTTTGCCTGATGTATCTTATTCTTCTGGCGCGTCTGATTCGTCTGAATCTCATCAAGATTTAATATCTTTCTCGTTTGGGTCTGATTCTACAGAATCTTCTTCAAATGACAAGAATAATGGTCCGTTAAGCTTGGAAATAAAGTCCACTAAGCAGGTTGCTAAGGCAATTTCAGCTAAAAAACCGCTTTCTACTAAAGAAGCTTCCGATAATAATGTGGAACCACCAGTTATTACTGAAGATTCATTAGGAAAAGCTGATTTGCGAGATGTTTTAGCTCGTCGCACCGCATGAAAATAAGTTTAAAAATAGATTAAGATACACATATTTTTAAAAAATTTTCCAAAATTTTAGCACTCTAGTTGGTAGAGTGCTAAAAACGCGCTATTATAAATCACAGTGCGCGATAGTTTTGACGTGATCGTCAGCCTCGTCAATATTATTTGTGCGAATAGTTACATTTCTCTTAAGAAAGAGGTGGCGACAGTGTCGATTAAGCTCACACCGTTGGAAGATAAGATTATTGTTAAGCAAGCTCAGGCAGAAACTCAAACTGCTTCTGGCTTGTATATTCCAGATAACGCTAAGGAAAAGCCACAACAGGGCGAAGTATTGGCTGTTGGGCCAGGTCGTCGCGACGACAAGGGTGAGCGCATTCCTATGGACGTTAAAGTTGGAGACAAGGTTCTTTACTCCAAGTATGGCGGCACAGAAGTTCATTACGAAGGCGAAGATTATTTAATTGTTTCGTCTCGTGACGTTCTTGCAATCCTTGGCTGATTTTTGATTAATTGTTTGGTTGATTGCTTTGCTAATCGCTTGTAATTAATCAAATAATATTTGAATCTATTTAACGCTGAAAATAACGGTTCGCCGCTGTTTTCAGCGTTTTTGCTTAATTTGTTTAAGACGCGACTATTATAAAATCATGGATTACAAACACCGCAGTATTTTAGATAGTTTGCCAAATTACAAGCAAGGCAAACCAGCGCCCGCATTAGACGGCATTCGCGCATATAAGATTTCGAGCAACGAAAACCCATTTGAGCCGTTAGAAAGCGTAAAAGACGCTATTTCTAACCGCGCGCTTGGTGTTATTAATCGTTACCCAAATATGCGTGGAACAGAAGTTGTAGAAGAGTTAGCTAAAAAGTTTAGCGTTACTCCAGATGAAGTTGTGCTTGGCTGCGGCTCCACGGAGGTTATTACGCAGCTCGTAGACTTAGTCGCGGGTCCTGGAGACGAAGTTATATACCCTTGGAGAAGCTTTGAGGCATATCCAATTATTGTTACGGGTGCTGGTGCTACAAGCGTTAAAATTCCTAATCGCGCAGATGGATCACACGATGTGGACGCAATGATTGATTCAATTAATGAGCGCACGCGTCTTGTTATTTTGAACAATCCAAACAATCCTACATCCGCGCAACTTTCTGATGAGGATGCTAGAAAGGTTTTGGATGCTGTACCAAGCGACGTTTTGGTGCTTATTGACGAAGCGTATGTGCAATTTAACAACGCAAAAGGCACGGCAGATGGCATGCAACTTTACCGCGAATATCCAAACGTTGTTGTTGCTCAAACATTCTCTAAGGCATACGGTTTAGCTGGCTTGCGCATTGGATACGCTATTGGCGCTGCAGATGTCGTAGACGGCATGAGAAAAGTGGCTGTTCCGTTTGGAGTAAGCCAAATCGCACAAGTGGCTGCCATTGCATCTTTGGAACCTCAAGCGCTTGTAGAGATGCGCAATCGCGTAGATGCGCTTGTTAAGGAGCGTGCACGCGTTGTAAGCGGCTTGCGTGAGCAAGGTTGGAATATTGCTGAGCCGTATGCAAACTTCTTCTGGATGCCGTTTGGTGAAGGCACAGAGCGAGCTAATCAGCGTTTTGTTGAGGCGGGTCTTTCTGTGCGAGCGTTTGCTGGTGAAGGTATTCGCATCACAATCGCAGAAACCGAAGCAAATGACCGTGTTCTTAAAATATGCGAGTCTTTAAAGAAAGATGGTTTTTCGCTTAAATAATCATATTTTTGACCGCATTTAGATGTGATTTTTGCCTTTCGGCGTGTCTTAATCTTGCATTAGTCTCGCGTTCGTGGCAAAATAACAAAGTTGCCGTTTGGAGATATTCTTCTCCGCTCGGAAACATTGGCGGGTTACCAGAGCGGCCAAATGGGACTGACTGTAAATCAGTTGCTTCGTGCTTCAGTGGTTCAAATCCACTACCCGCCACGCCTCGATAGCTCAGTGGTAGAGCACTTCCTTGGTAAGGAAGAGGTCGTGAGTCCGATTCTCACTCGAGGCTCTCTGGCGGGGTAGCTCAGCTGGCTAGAGCGTACGACTCATAATCGTAAGGTCAAGAGTTCGAGTCTCTTCCTCGCTACAATGGCCAGCAGGAGTTGGTCAACACACAACATTCTAGAGGTGAACGAAATGGCAAGTAAGAGCGCAGACATCCGTCCAGGCATTACGCTTGCATGCACGGAGTGCAAGGAGCGTAATTACATCACGACGAAGAATCGTCGTAATACGCCTGATCGTCTCGAGTTGAGCAAGTTCTGCCCACGTTGCGGCAAGCATACTCTCCATCGCGAGACTCGCTAAGCGAGTGAGCTTCGGCGAAGTTTTGTAGCTTTATTTACCCCGCGTTTTGCGGGGTTTTTTGTTATTTAGTGCTGTTAGGATTAGGCATATGAGTATGCAATCATCCTTATCGAAATCTGATAATCCAACTTTCGCAGACCTTACAACAATTGGGGTTGGGGGTAGTATTGCTCGTTTTGTAGAACCTAATAGCAGGGTGGCTGTTATTGAAGCTGTAGAAGATGCCGATTGTGCGGGATTGCCATTGTGCGTTATTGGTGGTGGATCTAACATGCTCGTTAGCGATGAGTCGTTTAACGGAGTTGTTGTGCGCGATGCTCGGCGTGAAATTTGTGTTTTAGATGAGGCTGCTCCTAGCGAAGATGGCGTTGATAAGGATAGTGGAGATTGTTTAGTTCACGTTAGTGCAGAAGCGGGATGCAATTGGGATGATTTTGTATCGCACACGATTCAGCTTGGATTGGAAGGCGTAGAAGCACTTTCTGGTATTCCTGGAACTGTTGGGGCATCTGTGGTGCAAAACATTGGCGCATATGGGTCAGAAGTAGCGAAAAGTGTTGAATCCGTAGAAGTTTGGGATCGTAAAGACAAAACCACTTTTTATATTGGTCTAAAAGACCTTAAATTCGGTTACCGCACGTCTGTTCTTAAGCAAAGCATGTATAGGGCGCCTGGTGTTCCTGCTGATTGCTTTTTCCCAACGCCTAGATACGTTGTTTTATCTGTTACTTTTTGCTTAAAGCATTCAAAAACGGGGATTGTTGCTCATTCGCAGCTTGCTCACGCGCTTGGCGTGCAAGTTGGAGATAGGATGGGAACATCTAAGATTCGTCGCGAAGTTTTGCGCGTTAGAGCGTCTAAGGGCATGCTTGAAGATGCTATGCGCTATGCAAACAAGTGGATGTGCTACGCAAAAAATGAAGGCGGTGTTGAGTCTGCGATTAGTCTTCAAAATGAAGACTATGTTTGTGGAGATTTGTTAGACGGCGATTCTAAGTATGCCGATCGTCATAGTTGTGGAAGTTTCTTTATGAATCCGATTTTGACAGAATCTCAGGCAGATTTGCTCCCAGAAGACGCTCCGCGATTTGACGCCACTTTGCCAGATGGTTCTAAGGGTGTTAAGACTTCTGCCGCATGGCTTATTGATCATGCAGGATTTAATAAAGGATTTAGGCTTACGCAAAACAATGGTATAAAAAGTGAGGCTGGGTTGTCTTCTTTGCATACTTTGGCATTGACCAATCGTAATAATGCAAAATGCAAAGATATTGTTGATTTAGCGCGCAAAATCATAGATGGTGTTTATGATTCTTTTGGCGTAAAACTTGTTCCAGAGCCTGTACTGATTGGCATTAACTTAGATTGTTAATGTAAGTTGTTAACACAAATTTAGCATAATTTAACATAATAAATCGCGATTTGTGTTGTGATTTTCCACTGAACACAGTACTATGCTCTTTTAATATCGTAAAAATTATTGTTTGATGGCACTTAATGTGTGTTGAACTGTATTTTTTTGTGATTAATAACATATATACCCTTATATGGAATGTTTTAGACGTAGTTTTAGAGAAGGTTGGATTATGCAAATATGGAGAAAAAAGTCTGTTGAACAGACTATTGCAGAAACAATGGATGGTGATCGCCATCTTAAGCGTACGTTAAATGCATGGGATCTTGCCGTTATGGGCGTAGCTGTGGCAGTTGGTGCTGGCATCTTCTCCGTTGGTGCTCAGGCTGCAGCGTTCCACGCAGGTCCTGCAGTTATTATTAGCTTTATCATCGCTGGTATTGTTTGCGGAACGGCTGCAATGTGCTACGCGGAGTTTGCTTCGATGATTCCTGTTGCTGGTTCTGCATACACATTTACGTATACCACAGTAGGCGAGCTTGTTGCTTGGATTATTGGTTGGGATATGATTCTGGAAATGCTTATGGCAGGATCCGTTATAGCCAAATATTGGGGCGTTTATCTTAACGATTTAATGCACTTGTTTGGTCTTAATGTATCTACTTCTGTAAAGCTGGGTAATTTTACTTTCGATCTTGCTCCAGTAGTTATCGTTGCATTCTTTACGATTATGCTTGTTGTTGGAACAAAGCTTTCTGCTCGTTTTGATGGCGCTTTAACAATCTTGAAGATTGGTATTGTTCTATTCGTTGTCGTTGTTGGATTCTTCTACATTAAAGCTTCTAACTTCACTCCATTCGTTCCACCTGCAACAGACGTTGCTAGCGTTAAGGGAATCCACGTTTCTGGCACCATGAGCCAGCCGCTTTGGCAATGGATTACTGGCATGCAGCCAGCTGTTTACGGTGTTACTGGTATTCTTTCTGGCGCAGCTCTTGTGTTCTTTGCTTTTATTGGTTTTGATGTTGTTGCAACTACTGCAGAAGAAACTAAGGATCCACACAAGAATATCCCTAGGGGCATTGGTCTCGGTCTTTTGATTGTGACTGTTCTGTACATTCTTGTGGCTGTTGTTACAACTGGCATGGTTTCATACAAGGATTTAGCTAAGCAAGAGGCTCCTTCGCTTTCTACAAGCTTTGAGCTTGTAGGCGCAACTTGGGCAGCAAAGATTATTTCTCTTGGCATTGTAATCGGCTTAACAACTGTTGTTATGGTTCTTCTTCTTGGTCTTACGCGTATCGTGTTTGCTGTGAGCCGCGATGGTTTGCTTCCACGCAGCTTCTCTAAGGTGAGCAAACGCGGAATTCCTGCACGTATTCAGATTGTTTCTGGCATTGTAGTTGCTATAATCGCTTCTACATTAGATATTGGAATTCTTTCTGATATGGTGAATATCGGTACGCTTTCTGCATTCTTGCTTGTTTCTGCAGGTGTTCCGATTATGCGTATGCGTAGACCAGATTTGCACCGATCCTTTATGGTTCCATGGAATCCAGTTTTGCCTATTTTTGCTGCGCTTTCTACGTTCTGGCTTATGCTAAACCTTTCCGTGCTTACATGGATTCGTTTTGCGATTTGGCTTGCGATTGGCTTTGCAGTATACTTCGGCTATTCCTACCGCAATTCTTTGCTTGGAAGGCAGTTACGCAAGGCTAAGAAGCTTGGTGTTCCTGTAGAGTCATTGTTTGCTCAAGATGCTGTTGCAGCTGAAAAGATGGCTCAGGGAGAATCTGAAGATCAGGCTCGTGCAGAAGCTGCTCAAGAGACAGGTAATAATTGATTATAAAATCTTGAATTAAGATATTATCTTATTTTTAGATTTATTGATTCTAATCACGTTGAGTCGGCATGCGGTTTTACGCGTGTCGACTCAATTAGTTTTGCGCGCCGTGTTTGCACTATAATAGAAAAGTTAAATTGTTTCATTAGTGCAAAATTAATGCAGAAAGGGGGCGTTTGTTATGCCTTATGTTATTGCAGAACCTTGTGTTGACGTTAAGGATAAAGCTTGTGTTGACGAGTGCCCTGTTGATTGCATTTATGAAGGCGATCGTACGCTTTATATAAACCCTAATGAATGTGTTGATTGTGGTGCTTGTGAACCAGCTTGTCCTGTAGAAGCCATTTTCTACGAGGACGATGTTCCAGAAGAGTGGGAATGGTATAAAGACGCTGCAGTAGAGTACTTTAACAAACTTGGTGATTTAGGTGGAGCGCAAGAAGCTGGTCCATCTGGCTGGGATGAAGATCGTGTAGCTGCTCTTCCTAAAAGAGATGCTTAAATACCTAGTTGCGCCGCATTGTTTCCATATTTTTCTCTTACAGCATCTAAAACATGTTCTGCGTGACTTATTCGTGCATAAGTATTTTTTACTGCGTTTTCTCTAATTGATGTTGAATTTTCGTATGTATCGTTGTTTATTGCGGTTTCTCTTTTGCTTTCTTCGAGAATGTCATTAATAGTTGGTTGAATGAACGTTTTGCTGCATTTTACAAGATTGCTAGCGCTTACTCCTGCCAGTCTAACTGGGCTTAATAAGCAAATATTATTTCCGCCTAATTTATGATTGTGTACTACAGGGTTTGCGTCCATTAACAATGCGTCAACGTGTTTATATAATTCATGGGAAGAATCCGTTGCATTTCTTAACGTTTTAGATCTAGTAACATAGTGCAAATCGCTGAATCGTAGCTTTAACGTAACAGTTTTGGTTGCCATATTGCGTTTGCGTAGTTCTTGTGCCACATCATTGCAGCAGTGCCTGATCAGGTTTTTCACTGCTGCAATATCTGTGGTGTCAGAATTGAGAGTTTGTTCTGTACCAATGGATTTTTCTGGAACATGGGGCATGACTTGCCGATTATCGATTCCGCGCGAAGTGTTATAAAGCATTTGTGCAACAATCTTAGAGCCGGCAATTCGTTCCAGAGTCTTTTCATCTATATTTCTTAGTGTTTCTATACTATTTATTCCCCATGCTGCTAGCTTTTTTGCCAGAGCTGGTCCAATTCCTGGTATTGCTCGTAATGGCATTATTGACACAAAGTCAGCGTTGCGGTTCTGGGGGACAACCAGCATTCCATTTGGCTTTGCATTTGTTGATGCCATTTTTGCTATTAATTTATTGGATGCTATTCCCACTGAGCAGGTGATATGAAACTTACGCGCGACTTCGCTTCGTATCCATTCGCCTATAACAATAGGCGAATGCCAGCGTAAAAGTGCGGAGTTAACATCCATATAACATTCGTCTACAGAGACTCGTTCAACCCTATCTGTGATTTTTGAAAAAACCTCCTTAAAAATCCTAGATGAAATGGAAACGTAGTATGGCATATCTACCGGTAAGAAAATGCCATTAGGGCACAAGCTTCGTGCTCGCGCTGTAGGCATAGCTGAATTGACGCCATACTTACGTGCCTCGTAGCTGGCTGCCGAAACTACGGAGCGCGAGCCTGTACCAATAATCACAGGTTTACCAAGCAACCTAGGATTACGCGCCGCCTCGAGTGATGCATAAAACGCATCCATATCGATATGAAGTATTGTGCAGCCAGACGTGTCATGCCCCCAGTCGCGTTTAGCTGCTGTAACTCGCGGTGCTGTGCTCATGGATTTATGGTAGAACAAACGTTCGATTTTATCTATAGTGTGTCGCAATAAATTTTACGAAAAATATAGTCAAAAATATGCAAATATAACTACTGCCGTGTAGGGTATGCTGTATGAAACAAATCATAGTGAACGCGCTAAATCGCATGCCTGTTTTGCTGATTGTTGTTGTAGAAGCAGCGATGGTTTATTTAGCAACATCAATAGCGAAAGTCGCGTTTAGTCAGCTCGATCCGTTGTATTCTGTGTGGTATCGCGTTGGATTTATGGCTTTGTTTTTGATTGCTTGGAGAAGACCTTTTTCGCACCATAAGCGCGCGCGCAATTCTTTGCCTAAAACGTTAAAAGAATGGTTAATTGTTGTTGCAGTAGGAATTTCCGTTGTTCTTATGAACACCATGTTTTATTTAGCTATTAGTTGCATGGCTGTGGGGGTCGCAGTAACTATCGAGTTTGTAGGACCTTTAATGGTTGCTGTTATAACAGGTAAAACGTGGCGTGAGCGTATTGGTATAGTTATTGCCGCGTGTGGAATAGTGCTTCTTGCAAGCGCTTCTATGGGTTCTAATGAAAGCCCGCATTTCCTTGTTGGATTAGTTGCAATTCTTATTGGCGGATCCATGTGGGGAATGTATATTGTCTCTGGGCGAATGTTGGCTAGAGGTTCTAATGCCATAGACAGAGTTAGTGTAGCTATTTTAATTGGATGGTTGTTGCAGTCTAGTGTACTTGCCGTTCCTGCGATTTCTCATGTTATATACCCTAAGCCAGGAGCTACTTGGGCTGCACAGTCTGGCGGTTCTATAAAGCTTTTAGCTTTGATGGTTGTTATTGCGATATGCGCATCTTTTATTCCTACGCTGTTGGATCAAGTTCTTTTAAAGCGCGTGTCTTCGGCAAGATATTCTGTTATGCAGGCTTTATATCCTGCTATTGCGGCAGTTGTGGGAATGGGATTTGGAGAAGTGCCAACTTGGATTGATGTTTGTGGAATGGCTCTAGTTATGTTGGCTGTTGCGATTACATTTTCGGGAGACCATAATCCTGCATAAATCTTGCTGTTTGGCTATTCAATCCACTTTTGTGTGTTTGGTGTGTCGCTGAAGCATTGTGCACGTCCTCAAGAGGTGATATAGTCTGAATCTGTTGCTATCTTGAATAGCTACAAAGTGGAGTCATGCCTGAGTGGCCGATAGGGGCACCCTGCTAAGGTGTTAGTCGTGTAAGCGGCTCGAGAGTTCGAATCTCTCTGACTCCGCGGTTTTAGCTCTAAATCGTTGATTTTTCAATGATTTAGAGCTTCTTGCGTTTGTGCAGATTCCCGTAATTACAATTTTTCCTTGAGATATTTTGGGCTATTTCTCAGGTTGTTTCCCATTGAATAGTCGCCAGCAACCGCAAGAATTGTGTATAACAATGTGGATAACTACCCTCTAAAATAGCCTTTAACCACATTGATAGATTTTTATTTACATAATTAAATCCCTAAATCATAGTTAGAGCATGAGCGATTTTTCGTTCATCGTGGCTAGCAAAACGTTTGTCACGTAAGAGAAAACAACGTTTAAGGAGTTGATATGGGAAAACATGGATGTAAAAAGATTCCAATCTTTTTACGCAATAAGCGCACGCGAATGTTCTCTTTACTGACAGCGTTGCTGGCGACTATTGCAATTGTTGTTGGAAATGGTGTAATTAGCGGAGCATATGCGTTTGACGATATTCCTACGTATATAAGCAATTACTCTGGTTGCGGAGCTGAAGGTGACTATAAAGGATTGTATTCAGTTAATGACGACATTACATATTGCGTTGATCTTCATGAGTCTGGAAACGCGTTTGCAGATACTTCTTGGGGTCCTGTAGTAAATAATCGTGATGTTGCGATTGCTGCAATGATGATAAAACTGAGCGTTAATGGAAAGTATTGGCGCGGTGACTATAGAGACAGAGTCGCAATTGCTTATGCTATTCATGAACATTTTGAAGATAAAGACAAATGGAATAATGCGAAACAGCATTCGTTCACCAGTACTAAAGATTTTAGTGAAATAGCTGCTAAAGCTGATGAACTTTGGAATGAAGCTGCTAGCAAAATTCCTACAAAAGTTTCATTTGAAAATTTGTATGGGACTTCAGGCAGTTCTGGTGAAATAAAAGTAAAAGCAGAAGGAGTTCTAAGAACAGCATATAACGGTGATGACGGTGTTGATTTTAAAATAACTGCATCGAATGGAAATATTATGTTCAAAGATAACTATTATTACAACAATAGTGAATTAAAAGCAGAACGCAAAGGTTTTATACGTACAGACAAAGATTATTCAGATGAATTTGTTTGGGTTGCGTCTGGAGAAGGCAAAGTTGATATTAATGGCGAATATTATCTTCCAAACTTGGAGAGAAGAGATACAAAAAGCGGTTGCTACTTGCTTAGATTATCTCAATCTCCTGTGAAATATAATATTGATAGTTCGATTTCTATTGATGCGCATAGAGATTTTTACCCAGCTGTTACATCAAAATCTGAAGTTAAAAAGTTAAAACTAGGCGATTCTGTAGAAGGTAATGTAAAAAGTAGCGTTAATAACGAAGAGAATAAGCCTTGGATTGAAAATAAGAAGATTCGTGCGCGCGGATACTACTTTGTAGGATCGTATGAAAATATTCTAAAAGAACGTGCAGTGGGTAGTAGCGTAGATGACTACATAAAAGAGTTGCGCGCTGATTCTAGCATTAGACAAGTAGGTGCAAGTGACGTTTACTTTACTAAATCAGGTGAAGAAGCTAAAACAGTTGTTCATGTAACAAATGGAGATATGAAACCAGAAAATCTTGAAAAAGCAACAGAATATAAAGTTGGTGAACAAGATGCTGGACTATTTGGTACATGGGTTTGGACTATTGCTAAAAACGAGCAAGATAATGACGTTAAAGATTTTGTTTCTAGTGATTTTATTGAAGGTTTTGGTAAAGCACAATCTACTTTAACTCATATGGCAAAAGTAAACATAAAACATGTTAAAAATGCTAAAAATAAAGATTCAAATGAAGTATCAGATACGATTGTTGTTAGTGGCGCGCCAAAAGATTACGGAATGTTTAAAGGCAATAAAGAGTATGGATTTGATGGCGATGAAAATATGAAAGTTCGCTTGTGGTGGATTGGGTATGAAAATGGCACTGTTGATAAAGAGTCTATGAGTAAGTTAAATCCAAAATCAGATAAAGAGCCTGAGGAAGACGATAATCACAAGAAAATTGGCGAATGGTCAGTTCCGCTTAGAAATGGCGTTTATACGATTGCTAACGGAAAAGTGATGCTAAAGGAAGATTCTGCGGATGGCGCTGGTAATAGTGGTGCTGTTGGCAATAGTGAAAAGGGTAATGAAAAAGAAGAGTCAGAGCTTGGAAAGAAAGTTGCCGATATTGTTAATTTGAAGTCTGGCAATTCGGGCGAAAGTGGAATGTATGTGTTTGTATATGATTTCCCTGGTTCTTCTAGAGCAGAAGCGTTTAAAACAGCGTTTAACGATGAAGACAGTAGAAGAAGATTTATTCAAGAAAAAGAAGAGCATAAAACAGTAAATAATAATTCTGAAGGTAATACTGGTGACGCAAAGCCGAATAGTGATGCCAAGCCAAGTGGAGACGCAAAGCCGAGTGGTGAAAGTAAGCCAAGTGGTGACGTTAAACCAAATGGTAATAAGCCAGATGGTGATGCAAAGCCGAGCAATAATAAACCAAGTGGTGATGCGAAGCCGAGCGGTGACGTTAAGCCGAATGGTGGTGATAAACCGAGTGGTGAAAGTAAGCCAAGTGGTGATGCGAAGCCGAATGGTGGTAATAAAAGTGATAACGTATCTACGAATAACAATGATAATAAAGTAAACAACAATGATAATAAAGTAGAAGAATCTGGTGAAGTCACTAAGAATGAGATAGATCCAAAAACGTCTGCTGGAGGCGCTGTTGTAGACAATATCGTCAACAAGCAAGACTCTCATGATCAAGGTGCGCAACAAAATAATAAACAAGATACTCAGTCAAATACGCAGCCAAATACTAATCAAAATACACAAAGTCAAGGCAATAGTGCCCAAACTGCGCAGAATCAAGGTGGTCAAAATGCTGGTTCGCAAAAACAACATAAGCAAACTGGTGATGTTGAAGGTAAACAAAATAGCAATATTAATGTAGATAGTTCTCAGAGTGGTTCTGATTCTCATTCTGCTGTTAATAGTGATAATACAAATGTAAACGGTTCTTCGCAAAAGAATAATGAAAGTAACAAAGTCGATAAAAGTGATAAAGAAAATAATGCTGGCGTAGTAGATAAAACAAACGCAGGTAAATCAGGTAAATCAGATAATGCTGGGAATGCTGGTAACACAGATAATGCTGGTAAATCAGATAATGCAAGAAACGCTGGTAGTGCTGGTAAATCAGATAAATCTGTGAATGCAGAGAATACGGACAATGCTGATAATGAGAATTTGAGTAGCAAAAATGTTCACAGTGATAAAGCAGATAAGTCATCTAAGAAAGATTCTGGTAGTAGTGTAACTGTGCATAAAGGCAATACGAATAGTGATAAAAAAGATGGTCGCACAACAAAGAGAACAGCTTCTGCAGCGGTTTCCAACCTAAATACTGATGAACAGAATGATAATAAATCTAAAAAAGAAGCATCTGATTTAGGATCTGAGTCTCTTGCAGAAAGCCAATCAGAGTATACAAATACAAAAAGGAATAAGCGCAGGCATGCTCGTGCAGGTGTTGTAAGTGCCACATCTTTATTTAATGCTGGTATAAAAATTGAGAGTGTCTTGATGTTTTCTATGGCAGTATTACTTATTGCTGGTGCTATAGTTTTGGGAAAAAATATATATCGCGTTGTATATTAACAAAATATTAAATACAAATAAAATTGTTGCGTTGTATAATATGCATAATTTATTCTATAGATATCGTTTTCTATAGATATAGTTTATTGACGTGGCGTAGTTTATGCATGCATACTATACAACGCACAATTTTGATATAGACAATATGTAAGAAGTGCTGTTTATATTACGAGGTTTTATATGAGCGACTACAACATAGATAAAGAAAAAATGTTGGTTCGTCTACATAGGGTATGTGGACAGGTTCATGCTGTTGAGAATATGATCGAAAAGGGAGAAGATTATACAAATATTCTTATGCAGCTTTCTGCTTCTACTGCAGCTCTTAGAGCTGTTGCCCTTATAGTTGCTCATCAGGAAATCTCAAAAGCTTTAGAGGCTGCTCAAAATGCTTCAGATCAAAAAGTTACCGACAAGAAAGTTGCCGAACTTGTTGATGTTGTAGATCATTTAATGAGATACGATAAATCGTGATTTGTGATTCTAACGGTTTCGTATAATTTATCGATAGCGTTTAAAACTGTTTGAATTGAAAACGATTTGAATATTAAGTATGAATAATATGCGAACCGTAACTGATTTATGCGAAAATCCTGCGCACTTTGCCTTCGTGGAAAAGAAGTCTGAATTTATTTCAGATGCTTGCCATATAACAACTCTTGAAGAAGCAATAGATTTTGTAGAGTCTATTAGGCTAAAACATCCTAAGGCGCGGCACGTGGCTTATGCTGCTGTGTGCGGAGACAATAATGGCAGACTGTGTGAGCGCATGAGTGACGACGGAGAGCCTTCAGGTACTGCTGGGAAGCCTATTCTAGATGTTGTAAGGGCTTCTAATCTTACAGATACAGTTGTAACAGTTACGCGTTATTTTGGTGGGATTTTGCTTGGCTCTGGTGGATTGATGCGCGCTTACTCACATGCAGCAGCTGGCGCTATACAGTCGAGCAAAATGGCAGATATCATAGAATGTAATTGTTTTTCTTGCAAAGTCGAATATGCTCAGCTAAGAATGTTTAAACGCTTATTGCTAAAGCATAACGCAGAAATTATGGATGAAGAATACGGAATTTCTGTAGATTTAAAGGTTTGTGTTCCTTTTGAAGAATCAGATAGATTTTTAGAATCAGTGAAAAATACATTTTCAGCTATAATAATTCCTAAATCATGTGGTGTTTACAGTAGGATTTCCTGATAAAGTTTTCTCACCTTGTCTGTTTTAGAATTTGTGGCGTAAAACTGATACATTATATTGGATATTGGTAGCTAAAAGGTTGGTGAGTAGATTATGAGTGATATACAAGATCAAAATAATCTTGAACACAATGATGATTCGCGTAGTAATTCTCATGACGATTCTCATGAAATTTATGAGCCTTTGACATCTATTTATGAGCGTTTACGCCACTCCAGTAACTCTAAAGAGCTTCACGAATTTGCTGTAAAAGAACTCCCAGATAGAGCAGATCAAGCAGAATTTTCTAGGGCTACGGCATTACTAGAAGCTGTAGCAGGCAACATAAATACTCCAGAAGAAGATCGTATTCATCTAGCAACAGTGATGCCATTCCCTAATATTTTGGTTAAACTTTCACAGGATAAATCTGATAACGTTCGTTTAGCTGTTGCTAAAAATCGTAATGCTAAAAATTGGCTAGTAGGAAGACTTACTAAAGATTCTTGCGGAGAAGTTAGAGATGCTGCATTGTGCAATCCACAGACATCATGGAAAATGCGTCTCGAGGGTGCTCAAACCGAAGGCGTTGGGGCAAAAACATTAGATTACTTAGCCTCACTTGGTGTAGATGAAGAAAGTAAGGATTCGCCAGTACTTTCCGCAATGGTAAGAAGAGCAGTGGCGCTTAATCCTGGTGTGTCGCAGTCAACATTGATGTCTTTGTCAAAAGACAAAGACCCAGATGTTTCCTCTGCCGCATTAGAAGTTTTAAATAAATAAAGTTTTAAATAAATAAAAAAATTTAGATAAGTCTTGAGTGTAAAATTAAATTAAACAATAATTACATACGTTTGCATAAAAAACTCACATATATACTACGATGGAAACTATGAACAATACAAATGAAGAAAGTACTCAGCAGACAAGCCCATTAAGGCGTTTGGCTGAGTTAATGGGAGTACGCTCCAAATTCGTTGGATCGGATGGAATAGAACATCAGATTGCTGATAACGTGCTTGTAAAAGTATTGCGCTCGCTGTGCGTAGATGCAAGCACCGATAAAGCGATTGAAGAATCAATGCAGAAGATTCTTTTGGAACGTCATACACGTTTAATTGCTCCAACGGTGTTGCATACGGTTGGTAAAGAAGACACCGTTATAATCAACACAGGTATTTTGGAGTATCCTACAGCAACTTTGATATTGGAAGATGGAGAACAGTACAAAGGTGACTTGCAGATTTCTCCATGCAAAGATGATGTTGCGTTCCCTGTTAATGGTACTTTTGTGGCAAGCTCTTTGTTGACGATTCCAGCAGACGTGCCTATGGGGTATCACACTCTACGAGTAAGCGTCGCGGATCGAGTAGAAGAGGCGTCACTTATTAGTGCTCCAGAAAGCATTGATACTCTAGAAAAGCTTGAAAAAGATGGAAAGCAGATTTGGGGATGGATGGCTCAGCTTTATTCCATTCGTTCTTCTAAGTCTTGGGGTGTTGGCGATTACGCAGATTTAGCTGATCTTCTTGTGCAATCAAAGAAAAAAACAGGTGCAGATTTTGTGCTTGTAAACCCATTGCATGCAGGTGAACCAGTTGCTCCATTAACACCATCTCCTTATTTGCCAGTTGCAAGAGGAATGGTTAATGTAACCTATATTCGCCCAGAAATAATTCCAGAATATGATTCGCTTAATGATAAGGATCGTAAGACTGTTGACGATCTTCATAACGAAGTAGAGCCTCTTAATAATGATGCTCAAATTGTTGATCGTGACTCCATGTGGCGAGTAAAAATGCATGCTTTGTGGATTATTTTTAAGTCTGGGCTTTCTGCTGAACGCTCCGAAGAATTTGAAGCATTTAAGCAGGACATGGGTGAGCGTCTTGAATCTTATGCAACTTGGTGCCTTTGCTACGATAAGTGGGGTGCTCCTAAGGGAGAAGACTGCTGGGAGAAGCATCTTACTAAAGATTCCGATGAGATTAGCGCTTTATGTAAACAATTCCCAGATACTCTAGAGTTTTATCGTTGGCTTGAGTGGATTGCGTTTATGCAATTGCATGATGCTCAAGTTGCAGCTAAAAATGCGGGTATGCGCATTGGCATTATGTCGGATATGGCTGTTGGCGTGCACCCATCAGGATCCGAGGTTTGGTGGAATCCAGAGCGATTTGCCAATGGTGCTTGCGTAGGTGCGCCTCCTGATTACTTCAATCAGCAGGGTCAAAACTGGTCTCAGCCTCCGCTTAATCCATTCGAGCTTGAGCGCACTGGATTTAAAGTGTACAAAGATATGGTTCACGGAATGTTTGCGTCTGCTGGCGCTGTGCGAATTGACCATATTCTTGGGCTTTTCCGCTTATGGTGGATTCCAGAAGGATCTACTCCAGGTGACGGAGCTTACGTTTACTACGATGCAGATGTTATGCTTGGCATTCTTGCGATTGAAGCCACGCGCGCAAATGGTGTTGTAGTTGGAGAAGACCTTGGTGTTGTGCCAGCTGAAACTTTGGAAGTTTTGGCTAAGAATAAGGTTCTTGGATGCACAGTTGAGTGGTTTGAACAAGGGGACGGCGAATTCCGCGAGCCTAAGAAGTGGCGCGAAATGACACTTGCTTCTGTAAACACTCACGATTTGCCACCTGCTGCAGGCTACTTAAACTACGAGCACGTTAATATTCGCGAGCGTTTGAATCTTCTTTCGGGATCCGTAGAAGAATTCCGCGCTGGTGCTGTTAAAGAGCATAATGCGATGCTGAAAATGCTTGTTTCTGGAGGTTTCTTAGACAAGAAGGCTCTAGAAAATGAATCTGAGCATGAGCAAGAGATTGTAGAAGCATTATATCGAGCACTTAAAGCTGCTCCTTCCAAGCTGCTTGCTGCATCCATTGTTGATGCAACGGGTGAGCATCGTGCTCAGAATCAGCCTGGCACCAATGATGAATATCCAAATTGGCGTATTCCTTTGGCTGATGCTAATTGTAATCCTGTTCTTTTAGACAACTTATTTGACTTGCCTAGAGTTAAGTCTTTAGCGCAAATCATGAATAAGTAGTTCTAGATGCGTGATTAATTGCGGGCTGCAGCGTTTGTTGATATTCGTGAGCGTTGCAGTCCGCATTGTATGTAAAATAGAAACTTGCAAATAGTCGTCATATGGCGATATACTTGCAGATTGTTGTGTTTCCCTAAGGGGTCCTTCAAAGCGCTTTTCCCACTCGCCATCGAGGACTTTCAGGGAGCCCACGGATTATGAGCAGCATATCTCCTATAAACCAAGAAGATATAAAGCTCGAAACACAATAGAGAAAAGGTACGATTGTGAAGACTTTCACACCGAAACCAGCAGATTTAACTCATGACTGGTATATTATCGACGCCACTGATGTGGTGCTTGGTCGTTTGGCTTCCCAAGTAGCCATTTTGCTGCGTGGTAAGAATAAGCCAACATTTGCTCCTCATGCTGATTCTGGCAATCACGTCATTATCATTAATGCAGATAAGATTGCTTTAACTGGCAATAAGTTGAGCAAGGAATTGTATTCTCACTCTGGTCGTCCAGGTGGACTTCGTCGCGACAGCTATGCTGAGCTTTTGGAGAAGAATCCAAAGCGCATCATCGTTTCCGCTGTGAGGGGAATGCTTCCAAAGAATCGTCTTGCTAAGGTTCAGCTTGATCGCCTTCGTGTGTTCACTGGTGCTGAGCATCCTCATATTTCGCAAAAACCACAGGTCTTCGAGATCTCTCAGGTCTCTCAGCAGGCTAAGTGAATCGTAAGGAGAATATGATTATGGTAGATAACAACAACTCCGCGGTTCTTGAGAATGAAGAAGAACTGACTAGCTATACAACTGAGACAAACGCTGGCGCAGGTACTGGTACTTCTGCCGTTGCTCCAGGCTATGGCACTGGTCGTCGTAAGGAAGCCGTTGCTCGCGTTCGTTTGATTCCAGGCACTGGCAAGTGGACTATTAATGGTCGCGCTCTTGAGGAATACTTCCCATCTCGCTTATTGCAGCGTGAAGTTAATTCCCCATTTGTGCTTTTGAAGCTTGAAGGTAAGTTCGACGTTGTCGTCTTGGTAGACGGTGGCGGCACCACTGGTCAGGCAGGTGCAATCCGTTTGGGTGTTGCTCGTGCTTTGAATGCTATTGACCGTGATGCAAACCGTGCTTCCTTGAAGAAGGCTGGCTTCTTGACTCGCGACGCTCGCGTTGTGGAGCGCAAGAAGGCTGGTTTGCACAAGGCACGTCGTGCACCTCAGTTCTCAAAGCGTTAAGCTGCGAAGAATTTATATTTTCAATGGCTTCTGGCTTTTGCTGGAAGCCATTTTTGTATCTAATGCGGTTGAATGTTCTAAATGTTATTAATCGTTTATAAGTAATCATTAAATCTAACATTCTAGAAAATTTAGAGGATAATCGCACATAAATAGTCACAAATAATAACAAATAACGAACATTAGAGGATAAACCTCGCTCATAAATAGCGCAACTCGCTGCAAATCCAAAATAGTACAGTAAATCAAGTAGATTGTGAACTGTATCACATTGTTAGACATTTAAGATGTGTTTATAAAGAAGATTCTTCATGTAAATGTCTGCATATGAAATGTAAATATAAA
This sequence comes from Gardnerella sp. c11Ua_71, assembly GCF_055818025.1. Classification (NCBI taxonomy): domain Bacteria; kingdom Bacillati; phylum Actinomycetota; class Actinomycetes; order Bifidobacteriales; family Bifidobacteriaceae; genus Gardnerella; species Gardnerella sp. c11Ua_71. The sequence continues at coordinate 195,425 of NZ_JARFVR010000005.1, forward strand.
AATATATGAATGATCGAGGAGGACCAAATGGCGCAGGCGCAAGAAAAGGCGCAAGAAACAGTGCTTGATGAAAAAGAGCAAGCCGCATTAGCAGCCAAACGAGAGGTAGATGAATTAGCTAAAAAAGCAAAGGTTGCTTTAGAAGAGTTTGAAAAATTAAATCAGGAGCAAGTAGACAGAATCGTAGCAAAAGCGTCTATTGCAGCGTTAAACAAGCATTTAGTATTAGCAAAAATGGCTGTTGAAGAAACAGGCAGAGGATTAGTTGAAGATAAAGCCACAAAAAACATTTTTGCATGCGAGCATATTACCCATTATCTTGCAGGCCAGCGCACAGTAGGCATTATTCGCGAAGATGATGTTCTTGGAATCGATGAAATCGCTGAGCCAGTTGGCATAGTAGCAGGCGTGACTCCAGTCACAAACCCAACATCTACAGCCATTTTTAAATCGCTAATTGCTCTTAAAACTCGTTGCCCAATTATTTTTGGCTTCCATCCATTCGCTCAAAAATGCTCCGCAGAAGCGGCAAGAGTTGTGCGCGATGCAGCGATAGAAGCAGGCGCGCCAGAAAATTGCATTCAGTGGATTGAACATCCATCAATCGAAGCTACGGGAGCTTTAATGAAGCACCCAGATGTTGCAACAATTCTTGCAACAGGCGGTCCTGGAATGGTTAAAGCTGCTTATTCTTCGGGAAAGCCAGCACTTGGCGTTGGTGCAGGAAACGCTCCAGCATATGTTGATGCGGACGTAGATGTTGTGCGCGCTGCAAACGATTTGGTGCTTTCAAAGCATTTTGATTACGGCATGATTTGCGCAACAGAGCAGGCGATTATTGCGCATAAAGACGTGTATGAGCCATTGTTAAAGGAATTGAAGCGTCGTAAAGCATATTTCGTTAACGCTGATGAAAAAGCGAAACTTGAACAGTATATGTTTGGTTGCACTTCGTATTCAGGTCAAACTCCTAAGCTTAATTCAGTTGTTCCAGGAAAATCTCCTCAATATATTGCGCATGAAGCTGGGTTTGAGGTTCCTGATGATGCTGTGATCCTTATTGCCGAGTGCAAGGAAGTTGGCGAGATGGAGCCTCTAACAATGGAAAAGTTGGCTCCTGTTCATGCTTTGCTTCGCGCAGATAACAAGGAACAAGGCTTTGAAATGTGCGAGAAGATGCTTGTTCACGGAGCTGGTCACACTGCTGTGATTCACACTAATAATCAGCAGCTTGCTCGCGAATATGGCAGCCGCATGCACGCTTGCCGAATCATTTGGAACTCCCCAGGGTCCTTGGGTGGCGTTGGAGATATTTACAACGCAATCGCGCCTTCTCTCACTTTGGGCTGTGGTTCTTATGGTGGAAACTCTGTTTCTGGAAACGTTCAAGCAGTAAATCTTATTAATATAAAGCGCATAGCGCGAAGGAATAACAATATGCAATGGTTCAAGATTCCGGCCAAAACGTATTTTGAGCCGAATGCTGTTCGCTATTTGCGAGACATGTATGGCATTGAGCGCGCAGTTATTGTGTGCGATAAAGTTATGGAGCAGCTTGGCATTATAGACAAGGTGATTGATCAGCTTCGTGCTAGAGACAATCGCGTAACGTTTAGGATTATTGACTACGTTGAGCCAGAGCCAAGCGTTGAAACTGTTGAGCGCGGCGCGGAAATGATGCGCGAAGAGTTCCAACCAGATACGATTATTGCTGTTGGCGGCGGATCTCCTATGGATGCTGCAAAAATTATGTGGCTTCTTTACGAGCACCCAGAAATTTCCTTCGCTGATTTGCGCGAAAAGTTCTTCGATATTCGTAAGCGCGCGTTTAAGATTCCGCCTCTTGGTAAAAAGGCTTGCTTGATTTGTGTACCAACGTCTTCTGGAACAGGATCGGAAGTTACTCCGTTTGCAGTTATTACAGATCATAAGACTGGCTACAAGTACCCGATTACTGACTACGCAATTACGCCTTCGGTTGCAATCGTGGATCCAGTTTTGGCGCGCACACAGCCTCGTCGTTTGGCTTGCGATTCTGGTTTTGACGCTTTGACGCACTCTATGGAAGCTTTTGCTTCTGTTTATGCTAACGACTTTACGGACGCAATGGCATTGCATGCAGCAAAGTTGATTTGGGATAATCTTAACGATTCTGTGAATTCCAATGATTCTGAGCGCAAGATTCAAGCTCAAGAAAAAATGCATAATGCGGCTACTATGGCTGGAATGGCGTTTGGTTCGGCGTTCCTTGGTATGTGCCACGCAATGGCGCATACAATTGGAGCTTTGTGCCATGTTGCGCACGGCCACACAAATGCGATTTTGCTGCCTTATGTGATTCGCTACAATGGTCAAATTCCACAAGAGCCTACAAGCTGGCCAAAGTACAATCGCTACATCGCTCCGGAGCGATACCAGCAGATTGCAAAGAATCTTGGCATAGATCCTGGTAAAACTCCTCAAGAGGGCGTTGAGAATTTGGCGCGCGCTGTTGAAAATTATCGAGATAATCTTCTTAGTATGGATGCTTCGTTTAAGGCATGCGGTGTGGATGAAGAATACTATTGGTCTTTGTTGGATCAGATTGGCATGCGTGCTTACGAAGATCAGTGCGCTCCTGCAAATCCTCGTATTCCTCAAATCGAAGATATGAAAGATATTGCGATTGCAGCGTATTATGGTGTTTCCCAAGAAGAAGGACATCGTATGCGTTTGGAGCGCGAATCTAAGTAGAATCTAAGTAGAATCGAAATATTTTAGATCACGAATCTAAGTGATTTTCGAATGATTATTTAGATGATTATTTAGATGATTATTGAATAATTATTGTATATTTAGTTGCAAATGGCAGAGGCTGCACTAGCTGTAGTTTCTGCCATTTTTCGTTGGAAAATAGCCGACACGCCCGATTTTTGTTAATCCAAGGTTGATGGTTTAATTACTTAGTTGCCTGTTTTTAAGGCTCGCATATTGTAATTCAAAAAAGCGAGCGCAGAAACAGAAATCGCAATTTTTGTTGATTTTTGTAGGCTGCGCACTGATGTGGAATGACCTTTAGTGTCTATTCTCCCGGTGCCCTTTGATACAGGTTGGTAAACAGTAAACGAATCGCTAGAAAGGGCGGACGGCAATGGCGGGACAGAAAATCCGCATCAGGCTTAAGTCCTATGACCATGAGGTCATCGACCAATCGGCGAAGAAAATCGTCGAGACGGTGACGAACGCGGGCGCCACAGTAGTGGGTCCGGTTCCTCTGCCGACCGAGAAGAACGTGTTTGTTGTTATCCGTTCTCCTCACAAATATAAGGATTCTCGCGAGCATTTCGAGATGCGCACTCATAAGCGCCTCATTGACATCGTTGATCCAACGCCAAAGGCTGTGGATTCTTTGATGCACATTGACCTGCCTGCGGATGTAAATATCGAGATTAAGCTGTAGGAAGGGGGGTAAATAATGTCGCAAAATAAGAATCGCACTGCTTTGCTCGGCCGTAAGCTGGGCATGAGCCAGGTTTGGGATGAAAACGGCCTTTTTGTCCCCGTAACTCTGGTTGAGGTTGCTACTAACGTAGTTACTGCTGTTAAGACCGAAGAAACTGACGGTTATTGCGCCGTACAGCTCGGTTATGGCCAGATTGATCCTACCAAGGTTACCAAGCCATTGGCTGGTCACTTTGCAAAGGCTGGCGTGACTCCTCGTCGTCACCTCGCTGAGGTGCGCACTGAAAATGCAGCAGATTACAAGCCAGGTCAGGAATTGACCGCTGAAGTATTTGCTGAAGGTGCCGAAGTCGACGTAACGGGTACTACAAAGGGTAAAGGCTTTGCTGGCACAATCAAGCGTTGGGGCTTCAAGTCTTACCGTCGTACTCACGGCTCGCACAAGAATGAACGTCGTCCAGGTTCTGTGGGCGCATGTGCAACTCCAAGCCGCATTTTGAAGGGCAAGCGTATGGCTGGTCGCATGGGTCATGTGACTTCTACTGCGCTCAACCTCACAATCGTTTCTTCGGATGTTGAGAACGGTATTTTAGCTATTAAGGGTGCTATTCCAGGACCTAAAGGTGCTATCGTTCTCGTCCGTTCGGCAGTGAAGGGAGCCTGATTTAAATGGCAAACGTAACTCTGAACGTAACTGACACCAAGGGCAATGCAAACGGAACTGTTGAAGCTCCTGCTGAGATTTTCGGCATCTCCAACGAAGACGTTTTGGCTCACGGTCCATTGGTTCATCAGGTCGTTATTGCTCAGCTTGCTGCTGCTCGACAGGGTACTCACGCGGTTAAGAATCGCGCTAATGTATCTGGCGGCGGTAAGAAGCCATGGAAGCAGAAGGGCACTGGTCGTGCTCGTCAAGGCTCCATTCGTGCTCCACAGTGGGTACATGGTGGCGTTGTACATGGTCCAGTTCCTCGCAAGTACGATCAGCGTACTCCAAAGAAGATGAAGGCAGCTGCTCTTCGTTATGCTCTTTCGGATCGTGCAAATGCTGGTCGCATTGCAGTTGTGGACTTTGGTATTAAGGATGTTCCATCCACCAAAGCAGCAGTTGCAGCACTTACGCCAGTAACTAAGGATCAGTTCACCACTGTTGTTCTCTCTCGTGAAAACATCAATGAGTGGATGTCTGTTCGTAACATTCCAACGGTGCATGTGATCTTCGCTGATCAGCTCAACACCTACGATGTCATCACCGCTCAGTACGTAGTCTTCTCCAAGGAAGGTTTCGAAGCCTTCGTTGCAGCTAAGACCGAGCCTGAAGTTAAGGAGGCCTGATTTAAATGGTCGCAGTCCATAACCCAGCACATGACATCATTTTAAAGCCAGTTGTTTCTGAAAAAAGCTATACAGCTTCCGATCGTGGTCAGTACACCTTCGTGGTAGCTCCAAATGCTAACAAGGTTCAGATCAAGCAGGCTATCGAAGAAATCTTCAAAGTCAAGGTAACGAATGTTAACACCTTGAATCGCGCTGGCAAGCTTAAGCGCTCTCGCACCGGCTTCGGTCGTCGTGTGAATCAGAAGCGTGCTATTGTCACCGTGGCACAAGGCCAGACAATCGATATCTTTGGTAACTGAAGGCTAGCCGAGAAAAGTAAAGGAATACTACATTATGGCTATCCGCGTTTATAAGCCTACGACTGCAGGACGTCGTAACGCATCCGTTTCGGACTTCTCCGAGATTACGCGTTCCACTCCTGAAAAGTCGTTGGTACGCAAACTCAGCAAAACTGGCGGTCGTAACTCTTACGGTCGCATGACTTCCCGCCATCGCGGCGGCGGACACAAGCGTCAGTATCGTCTCATCGATTTTAAGCGTTGGGACAAGGATGGCGTGCCAGCAAAGGTTGCTCATATTGAGTATGACCCTAATCGTTCCGCTCGCATCGCATTGTTGCATTATGCAGATGGTGAGAAGCGCTACATTATCGCTCCTGAAGGCATTTCCCAGGGAGATGTTATTGAGACTGGCGCCCAGGCTGATATTAAGCCAGGCAACAACTTGCCTCTTAAGAACATCCCAACTGGTACCGTGGTGCACGCAATCGAGCTTCGTCCACTTGGTGGCGCAAAGATTGCACGCTCCGCAGGTGCTGCCGTTCAGCTCGTAGCTAAGGATGGCGCTTACGCTCAGTTGCGTATGCCATCTGGCGAAATTCGTAACGTGGACGCTCGTTGCCGCGCTACAATCGGCGAGGTTGGCAACTCTGACCACGCTAATATCGAGCTTGGTAAGGCAGGTCGTGCTCGTTGGCTTGGTCGCAGGCCAATCACCCGAGGCGAATCTATGAACCCTGTTGATCACCCTCATGGTGGTCGTACCCGTGGTGGTAAACCACCTGTTTCTCCATGGGGCAAGGGCGAGGTTCGTACCCGCCGTCCGAAGAAGGCTTCGAACAAGATGATTGTTCGTCGTCGTCCGAATGGTAAGAACCGCAAGTAAGGGAGTGTCGAACAGATGACTCGTAGCATCAAGAAGGGCCCTTTCGTCGACGCCCACTTACAGAAGAAAGTCGACGAACAAAACGACAAGGGCACGCATAACGTCATCAAGACGTGGTCGCGTCGTTCGATGATCACTCCTGATTTCATTGGACACACCTTTGCCGTACACGATGGCCGCAAGCATGTGCCGGTATTCGTTACCGAAGCAATGGTTGGTCATAAGCTCGGTGAATTCGCCCCAACCAAGACCTTCAAGGGTCATGTGAAGGACGACAAGAAAGCACGCCGCTAAAGGAGAGTTAGGACACATGGAAGCTAAAGCAATCGCTCGTCACGTACGTGTGACGCCGCGCAAGGCTCGCCGCATGGTCGACCTCATCCGAGGCAAGCGTGCAAGCGAAGCTATTACCATTTTGAAGTTTGCTCCTCAGGACGCATCTTTACCAGTGCGTAAGGTTCTTGAAAGCGCGATCGCTAACGCTCGCGTTAAGGCTGAAAAGGCTGGAGAACCATTCCGTGAGCAAGACTTGGTCATCAAGGAAACCTATGTGGATGAGGGTGTAACGCTTAAGCGTTTCCGCGCTCGTGCACAAGGTCGCGCTGCGCGCATTAACAAGCGCACAAGCCATATCACTGTTATCGTCTCGCTTAAGGAAGGGGATCGCTAAAGATGGGTCAGAAGATCAATCCTTTCGGCTATCGCCTGGGCATTACCGAGAATCATCGCTCTAGGTGGTTCTCTGATTCTACTAAAGCCGGCGAGCGTTACCGTGACTTCGTCCTTGAGGATGACAAGATTCGCAAGGAAATGAGCCATGACCTCGAACGTGCAGGCGTGTCCCGCATCGTTATCGAGCGTACTCGTGACCGCGTTCGTGTTGATATTCACACCGCTCGTCCAGGTATTATTATCGGTCGTCGTGGCGCAGAAGCCGAGCGTGTTCGTGCAAAGCTTGAGAAGCTCACTGGTAAGCAAGTACAGCTCAACATTTTCGAAGTGAAGAATGCTGCACTTGACGCTCAATTGGTTGCTCAGGGAATTGCGGAACAGTTAACCAATCGCGTTACATTCCGTCGCGCTATGCGTAAAGCACAGCAGGATGCAATGCGCGCAGGTGCAAAGGGTATCCGTATTAAGCTCTCTGGTCGTCTTGGTGGCGCCGAAATGAGCCGTTCTGAGTTCTATCGTGAGGGTCGCGTTCCACTGCAGACCCTGCGTGCCCTTATTGATTACGGCTTCTTTGAAGCTAAGACTACCTACGGCCGTATCGGCGTAAAGGTATGGATTTATAAGGGTGATATGACCGAGCGTGAGTTCGAAGAGCAGCAGGCCCAGCAGGGTAAGCGTGAAGGTCGCCGTGGCGATCGTCGTCCACGTCGTGGCGCACGCTCTGCCAACCAGCAGAAGGCTGCCGAAGCACAGGCTGAGAAGCCAGCTGAAGCTGCAGCTGCTGAAGCTCCTGCCGCAACGGAAACGAAGGAGTGAGCAGATGCTTATCCCAAAAAGGACTAAATATCGCAAGCAGCACCGTCCTACCCGTAGCGGCATGTCTAAGGGTGGAACCGCTATCGCTTTCGGCGATTTCGGTATTCAGGCGCTGGCTCCGGCGTACATCACTAACCGTCAGATCGAGGCAGCCCGTATCGCAATGACCCGCTATATTAAGCGTGGTGGTCGCGTGTGGATTACGGTTTTCCCTGATCGTCCATTAACCAAGCACCCGCTTGGTGCACGAATGGGTTCCGGTAAAGGCGCTCCAGAATTCTGGATTGCTAACATCCATCCAGGTCGTGTAATGTTCGAGATCGGTGGTGTTTCTGAGGACGTCGCTCGCGAGGCTTTGCGCCGCGCTATCGACAAGCTCCCAATGAAATGCCGTGTTATTGCGCGTGAAGGCGGTGACATCTGATGCCAGTCGGAACTGCAGACTACACCATCAAGAATTTAAACGAGAAGACTAATGCTGAAATCGAAGGCTTCTTAAAGAAGTCTAAGGAAGAGCTTTTTAACTTGCGCTTCCAGGCAGCAACTGGTCAACTCGAAAACAGCGCTCGCCTCAAGGCGGTCAAGCACGACATAGCCAGGATGTATACTATCCTGCGTGAGCGTGAACTCGGCATCAGCCAAGAGCCTGGCGCCACTGAGGTCAAGGAGAAGTAAGCATGGCTGAGAACCAAGAGCGCAACTTCCGCAAGGTTCGTCGCGGCTACGTCGTGTCCGAGGCCATGGACAAGACAATTGCCGTGGAGCTGGAGCAGCGTTCGACACACCCACTTTACGGTAAAGTCGTCCGCTCCACACGCAAGGTCAAGGCACATGATGAACACAATGAGGCGCATATTGGCGATCTCGTGAGTATCATGGAAACTCGGCCTTTGAGCAAGACCAAGCGTTGGCGTCTCGACTCGATTATCGAGCGCGCCAAGTAAACAAGTTCAGCAAGGCTCCGCGCTTCACCTGTGCCTGTTGTTTAGTAGGTACGGGTGAGCGGGGAGAACCAGCTCGACTAAGGAGAATCAATGATTCAGCAGGAAACGCGGCTTCATGTCGCCGACAACACGGGTGCTAAGGAATTGCTTGCCATCCGCGTGCTCGGTGGATCGAAGCGACGCTATGCCGGCATCGGCGACATCATCGTCGCCTCCGTTAAGGATGCTATTCCTGGCGGGTCGGTCAAGAAAGGCGACGTAGTTAAAGCTGTCGTCGTCCGTACTGTCAAGGAACATCGTCGTGTTGATGGTTCCTATATTAAGTTCGACGAGAACGCCGCTGTTATTCTCGGCTCTGGCCGTGAACCAAAGGGCACTCGTATCTTTGGACCAGTCGGTCGTGAATTGCGTGATAAGCGCTTCATGAAGATTGTGTCCCTCGCCCCGGAGGTGATCTGAGATGGTAGCCAAGATTAAGTCCGGCGACCAGGTAAAGGTTATCCGCGGCAAGGATCGCGGTAAGGAAGGCAAAGTACTTCGTGTACTCGCCGAAGACCGTTTGATCGTCGAGGGTGTTCAGGTTGTTAAGAAGCATGTGCGTGCTACCCAGCAGGGTCAGCAGGCAGGCATCGTCTCTGTTGAGGCTCCAATTCACCGTTCTAACGTTATGGTGATTGACCCAGAGACCAAGCAACCAACCCGCGTGGGCGTGATTGTTAAGCAAGAAGCTCGCGACGGCAAAGTAAAGACCGTGCGCGTGCGTGTAGCTAAGAAGTCCGGAAAGGAGCTGGCATGACCGATACTACAGTTGAGGCGCCGGCAACTCCGCGCTTAAAGCAGCAATACAATGATCAAATCGTTCCAGCTTTGGAAAAGGAATTTGGCCACACTAATCCTATGCAGGTGGCTCGTTTGCAGAAGGTCGTCGTCTCTATGGGCGTTGGCGCTGCAGCTCGCGATTCCAAGCTTATCGAAGGTGCGATTAAGGATCTCACTTTGATCACTGGTCAGAAGCCAAAGGTTACTAAGGCTAAGAAGTCTGTTGCGCAGTTCCATTTGCGCGAAGGTCAGGCTATTGGCGCTTACGTAACTCTTCGTGGTGATCGTATGTGGGAATTCTTGGATCGTTTGCTCACTCTGGCTTTGCCACGTATCCGCGATTTCCGTGGTATTAATGGCAACCAGTTCGACGGTCAGGGTAACTATAACTTTGGTCTTACGGAGCAGTCAATGTTCCACGAGATTGATCCTGATTCGATTGATCATCAGCGTGGTATGGACATCACCGTGGTGACCACCACCAAGGACGATGTGGAAGCGAAGTCGCTACTTAAGCACCTCGGTTTCCCATTCAAGGAGAACTGATATGGCAAAAACCGCTCTGAAAAACAAGGCGGCCGCTAAGCCGAAGTTCAAGGTGCGCGCTTATACGCGTTGCCAGGTTTGTGGTCGTCCTCACTCCGTGTATCGCAAGTTCGGTCTGTGCCGTGTATGCCTTCGTGAAAAGGCACATCGCGGTGAGTTGCCGGGTGTTACGAAGTCCAGTTGGTAAATATCGACGCTGAAGGTCCACTGCTTTAAGAATAACTAAAACAGGCGGTGGAAACCACGGCGAGAAAGGGCGTTAGCCCAACATGACAATGACAGATCCTATCGCAGACATGTTGACACGTCTGCGTAATGCGAGCGCGGCAAAGCACGATACCGTGGAAATGCCGTACTCCAAGTTCAAGGCGAATATCGCCGAGATTCTGAAGCGTGAAGGCTATATTAAAGACTTTGCTGCTAAGGAAGCCAAGGTTGGACAGACTTTGGAAGTCACATTAAAGTATGGCTCCAATGGTCAGCGTTCCATCCAGGGCATCAAGCGCATTTCTAAGCCAGGCTTGCGTCGTTACGCAAAGTCTGATTCTTTGCCTATGCCTCTTGGTGGTCTCGGTATCGCTATTATCTCGACCAGCTCGGGATTGTTGACTCAGAAGGAATGCCTCGACAGAGGCATTGGCGGCGAAATCGTCGCCTACGTATGGTGAGAAAGGAGAGCTGAAAATGGCATCGCATATTGGTAAGCTCCCCGTCGACATTCCTGCAGGCGTGGAAGTAAAGATTGAAGGTCAGTCCTTTAGTGCTAAGGGCGCTAAGGGTTCTGATTCCTATGTAATTCCAGAAGGTATTACCGCTGAAGTTGCTGATGGCAAGATCGTTTTAACCCCAGCTGATGATTTGCGTCCAACTCGTGCAAAGCACGGTTTGGCTCGTGCAATCGTAGCGTCCATGGTTAAGGGTGTGCATGAAGGCTACACCAAGACTTTGGACATTGTTGGAACTGGTTATCGTGCTGTGATGAAGGGTAAGGGCATTGAGTTCTCACTCGGATATTCTCACACTATTACCGTTCAGCCACCTGAGGGTATTGAGTTTGAATTGCCAAACGCAAATCAGGTAATCGTCAAGGGTACTGACAAGCAGGCCGTTGGTCAGGCTGCCGCTAACATTCGCAAGCTGCGTGCTCCAGAACCTTATAAGGGTAAGGGCATTAAGTACAGCGATGAGCGTATTTTGCGCAAGGCTGGAAAGGCTGGTAAGTGATATGAGCGTTAAGATTTTCGGTAAGGGTACCAAAGTCGCGCGTTTGCGTCGTCACGCCCGTCTTCGTAAGCGCATTTCTGGCACTCCAGAGCGCCCACGTTTGGTAGTTTCTCGTTCTAACCGTCACATGGTTGCTCAGATTGTGGATGACACTAAGGGTCTTACCCTTGTAAGCGCTTCCACCTTGACTTCTGACTTCGCTGGTTTTACTGGTACGAAGACTGAAGCTGCTACCAAGGTTGGCGAGTTAATCGCTGCCAAGGCGAAGGAAGCGGGTATTACCGCTGTAATCTTCGATCGTGGCGGTAATAAGTATCATGGTCGCGTCGCAGCAGTAGCTGAAGGCGCCCGTCAGGGAGGTCTAGCACTGTGAGCGATAACGAAAAGGAAACCCAAGTGGCTGAAGAAACTCAGAACACTCAGGCATCCGCCGAGGAGCGTACTGACGATCGCCGTTCCCGTCGCTCTAAGGGCGAAGGTAAGCGCGGAGAGCGTCGTAACCGTCGTGAAGAAAACCGCGGCGAAGAGCTTCTGGATCGCGTAGTTACTATTAACCGTGTTTCCAAGACTCACAAGGGTGGTCGTACCTTTAGCTTTGCAGCACTTGTTGTTGTTGGCGACGGTAAGGGCACTGTTGGTGTTGGCTACGGTAAGTCTCGCGAAGTTCCAGCAGCTATCGCTAAGGGTCAGCTTGATGCTAAGAAGCATATGTTCACTGTTCCACGTATTCGTGGTACCGTAACCCACCCTGTGTTGGGTCACGATGCTGCTGGCACAGTTTTGCTTCGTCCAGCTGCTCCAGGTACTGGTGTAATTGCTGGTGGCGCTGTGCGTGCTGTTATGGAGTGCGCTGGCATTACCGATATCCTCACCAAGTCCATGGGCTCTGCAACCGCTGTTAACGTGGTTCGCGCTACTGTGGATGCTTTGAAGAAGCTTGAAGAGCCAGAGGAGATTTGCGCTCGTCGTGGACTTTCCCTCGAGGAAGTTGCACCAGACGCATTGCTTCGTGAGCGCGCTGCAGGCATTGCCGAAGCTCGCAAGGCTCGTGAAGAAGCTCAGGCTGCTAAGGCTGCCCAAGCAAAGGATGGTGAGTGATGGCTAACTTGAAGATCACTCTGGTGCACGGTTTGGTTCATTCCACCGAGCGTCAGCGCGCGAACGTTCAAACTCTCGGTCTTCACAAGATTGGCCAGAGCGTTGTTCGCGAGGACAATCCAGTCAATCGTGGCTTGGTTATGGCCGTTCGCCACTTGCTGAGCGTTGAGGAGGTTGACTGATTATGGCTAATGAAGAACCAATGTTGCACATGCACACGTTGCGTCCAGCTCCAGGAGCTAAGAAGGATCGCATTCGCGTGGGTCGTGGTGAAGGCTCTAAGGGTAAGACTTCGGGTCGTGGCGATAAGGGTACGAAGAAGCGTTACCAAGTTCGTCCAGGCTTTGAAGGCGGCCAGCTTCCACTTTACATGCGTTTGCCTAAGCTTCGTGGCTTTAAGAGCCCATTCAAGAAAGAGTTCCAGGTTGTTAATGTTGCAGCCCTCGAAGAGCTCTTCCCAAATGGTGGCGAAGTTACTGTTGCTGATTTGGTAGTTAAGGGCGCTGTGCGTGATGGTTACCCAGTTAAGGTTTTGGGTGATGGCGATCTTAAGGTTGCTTTGACTCTTAAGGGAGTTAAAGCTTCTGCATCTGCTAAGGCCAAGATTGAAGCTGCTGGTGGCTCTGTTAGCGAAGAGTAATGTACTCAGCTGATAATGCTAATTAACGCAGTGATTTGACTGTTTAATAATCCCTCTAGTTTTGGCTGGAGGGATTATTTTTTATTGTCTAAACTCACGGAATGACTGTATCGGTATGCACCGTGATATAAACTATTGCCTCAGAGTTTGTTTTTTTACTGTTGCGCCTAGATCGTAGCGCAAAAAAGGGAGGAAGACCCAGGTGAAAACGTTAATCCAGGCCTTCAGGACGAAGGAGTTGAGGAATAAGATCCTCTTCGTCTTCGCAATGATTATCATCTACAGAATTGGTTCCTTTATTCCAATTCCTGGCGTTGATTACAAAGTTATACGTGCTTGCACAGCTAAGCTTGCCTCTTCTAGTGAAAACTTTATTGGTTTGGTGAACCTGTTCTCTGGTGGTTCGCTTTTGCAGCTGTCTATTTTTGCATTGGGCGTTATGCCTTATATTACGGCGTCTATTGTTATTCAGCTGCTTAGGGTTGTGATTCCTCGTTTTGAGGCTCTTCACAAGGAAGGTCAGTCTGGAGAAACAAAGCTTACTCAGTACACTCGTTATTTGACTATTGGCTTGGCAATTTTACAGTCCACAACCATTTTGGTTACTGCACGTTCTGGTGCACTATTTAATTATCAGTGTGGTCAGGTTATTCCAGATGGCTCTATGTGGAGCTTACTGGTTATGGTTTTGATTATGACTGGTGGCACTGGTTTGATCATGTGGATGGCAGAACTTATTACGGATAAGGGTATTGGTCAGGGCATGTCAGTGTTAATCTTCATGTCTATCTGCTCTGGCTTCCTTCCAAAGCTGTGGGAAATTGGTTGGGGAACCAATGGTACTAATGGCGATTGGACCAAGTTCTCTATTGTCGGTGGCGTTCTGCTTGTAATTCTTATTTTTGTTGATTTCGTGGAGCTTGCTCAGCGTAGAATTCCTGTACAGTATACGCGCCGAATGATTGGTCGTAAGATGTATGGCGGTTCTTCTACATACTTACCTCTTAAGGTCAATATGAGTGGTGTTATCCCACCAATTTTTGCATCCTCGATTCTTGCTATTCCAACTCTTCTTGCTCAGTTCGGTGATAGTCGTAAGGATTGGGTGCGTTGGATTAATGCCAATTTAGCAAACTCTACTTCTGTGTGGTACATAGCCTTGTACACAGTTATGATTGTGTTCTTCTGCTTCTTCTACACTGAGATTACTTTTAATCCAGATGAAACTGCAGATAACATGAAGGAATACGGCGGTTTTATTCCAGGTATTCGTGCTGGTAGTGCTACAAGTCGCTATCTTAGCTATGTCATGAATAGATTAAACACTGTTGGTGCTGTCTATTTGCTATTCGTAGCGTTGATTCCAACAGTTTTGATTATGTCTTTGCACCTTAATATGAAGCTTCCATTTGGTGGTACTACGATTCTTATTATCGCAGGTGTTGGTTTGGATACTTTGCGTCAAGCCAAGGCTCAGACCGAGCAGTTCCAATATGCTGGATTCTTGTTTGATCATAACGATAGTAAGCAAGTTGCTAAATAGTATTACTAGATAGGTTTTGTTGTTAAGATTTGCGATGGAGCATAAAGAAACAAGGAGATTAATATGCGATTGCTAATTATGGGACCACAGGGCGTTGGTAAGGGCACTCAGGCTGCTTTGCTTGCAGAGCATTATGGGATTCCTGCTATTTCTACTGGCGATATTTTCCGTTACAACTTGAAGAATCAAACGGAGCTTGGTAAGAAGGTTCAGGGTTATCTTGATAAGGGTGAGCTTGTTCCAGATGAATTGACAAATAGCATTGTTAAGGATCGTCTTGCTCAGGATGATGCTAAGAATGGCTGGATTCTTGATGGATATCCACGTAATGCGTCTCAGGTTAAGGCTTTGGATCTTATGCTTGAGGAGCTTGGTACTCCTTTGGATCACGTTGTTGCTCTTGAAGCGGAGCGTGAGGTTTTGCTTGAGCGTATGAAGAAGCGCGCAATTGAGCAGGGTCGTTCAGATGATACTCCTGAGGTAATTGCTACTCGTTTGGAAACTTACGAGAAGGAAACTGCTCCTCTTCTTGATATTTATGAAAGCCGTGGTCAGCTTGTTGAGGTTGATGGTGTTGGCGATATTGCTGAAATCAACAATCGCATAGTTGAGTCTTTGGTATGAGATTTATTTAAAATTTAGATTTTCTCGTATTTATAATGCGCCTTTTGCGACACGCCGAGTGTTGTATTGGGCGCATTTACTGTATCATAGAAGATTGGCGTGTCTTCGGATACGTAAAGTAGTACGTCCAAGGAACGGAACGAGGCTCATGGCAAAAGACGGTGTGATTGAAGTCGAAGGCACGGTAGTTGAAGCACTGCCAAACGCGATGTTTCGCGTTCAGCTTGAGAACGAGCACATTGTACTGGCTACGATTTCTGGAAAGATGCGTAAGAATTATATTCGTATTCTTCCTCAAGATCGTGTTGTGCTGGAGATGAGCCCTTATGATTTGAACCGTGGTCGTATTACGTACCGCTATAAGTAAAGGTACAAGCAAAGGAAAACCATGAAGGTCAGCCCTAGCGTGAAGAGGATCTGCGAAAATTGCCGCGTGATCCGCCGTCACGGTCGCGTCATGGTGATTTGCATCAACCCACGTCATAAGCAGCGTCAGGGCTGAGTGGATCCCCACCGCGAAGATAAAGGATAAGGCGCTAAGTCGCAGCTAAAGCTGAACCCTGGGTGCGCAGGCCCAGGCCGCAGGATTGCGGGAGACTTGGTGCACGACCTGCGTAATAGTAAAGGAATTACAATGGCACGTCTTGCCGGAGTAGATATTCCCAATGAGAAGCGCATTGAGATTGCCCTCACCTACATTTTTGGTGTAGGCCGTACTCGCGCTAAGGAAACGCTTGCCGCGACCGGTGTTAATCCGGATACTCGCGTCAAGGATCTTACGGATGAACAGTTAATCACTTTGCGTGATTATCTTGAAGCTAATTATAAGATTGAAGGCGATTTGCGTCGTGAAATCGATGCAGACATTCGTCGTAAGATTCAGATCAACTGCTATCAAGGCCAGCGTCATCGCAAGGGTCTTCCTGTGCGTGGTCAGCGTACTAAGACTAATGCTCGTACTCGTAAGGGTCCGAAGCGTACTGTCGCCGGGAAGAAGAAGGCCACCAGATAGTAGTCGGTGGTCGGCTCTAGGCCACGAGTTAATTCTCATCGCCTAGACATACCAACTAATTCGTCATTAGGAAACGAGGGTCAATGGCAGCTGCAAAGCAAGCCTCGCGCAAGCCGCGTCGCCGGGACCGCAAGTCGGTACCGGTTGGGCAGGCGCATATTAAATCAACATTCAATAACACGATTATTTCCATCACCGATCCATCGGGCGCAGTCCTTTCTTGGGCTTCCGGTGGCGATGTCGGCTTTAAGGGTTCCCGCAAGTCGACTCCTTACGCTGCAGGTATGGCTGCTGAGTCTGCTGCTCGTAAGGCAATGGAACATGGCCTGAAGAAGGTCGACGTGTTTGTTAAGGGTCCAGGTTCTGGTCGTGAAACCGCTATCCGTTCCCTTCAGTCCGCGGGTCTTGAAGTCGGTTCTATTACCGACGTCACCCCACAAGCGCATAACGGCGTTCGCCCACCAAAGCGTCGCCGCGTCTGAGCACTCTTACGAATCCATCCATCCAACCCGCTTATGGGCGGCGAGTGCACCACCGACCAGAAGCTGAAAGGATACAAAAGTGCTTATCGCACAGCGTCCAACACTTACCGAGGAATCACTGAATCCCCAGCGTTCTCGCTTTACAATTGAGCCGTTGGAACCAGGTTTCGGATACACGCTCGGCAATTCGCTGCGTCGTACCCTATTGAGCTCCATTCCAGGTGCTGCCGTAACTTCGGTACGCATTTCTGGTGCTCTCCATGAGTTCACGACTCTGCCAGGTGTTGAAGAGGATGTCACTGAAATCCTGCTGAACATTAAGGGTATCGTACTTACAAGTGAGTATGACGAGCCAGTAGTGATGTATCTTCGCAAGAGCGGCAAGGGTGAAGCAACAGCTGGAGATATTACTCCTCCTGCTGGCGTCACTATTGCCAATCCAGAGATGCATATCGCTACACTTGCTGAAGATGGTGAGCTTGAAATTGAGTTCACCGTGGAGCGCGGTCGTGGCTATGTACCTGCTCAGATGAACAAGCAGGAAAACAGCGAAATCGGTCGCATTCCAGTGGATTCGATCTACTCACCAGTTTTGAAGGTGAGCTATAAGGTCGAAGCTACCCGCGTGGAACAGCGCACGGACTTCGATAAGCTCATCCTGGATGTGGAAACTAAGCCAGCTATTACACCACGAGATGCAGTTGCATCTGCTGGTTCGACTTTGGTTGAGCTTTTCGGTCTTTGCCGTGAGCTTAACGTCGATGCAGAAGGTGTTGAAGTTGGTCCAGCTCCAGTCATGGGAGAAGTTGATTCTCAGATGGCTACTCCGATTGAGGATTTGAATCTTACGCAGCGCAGCTACAACTGCTTGAAGCGTGAGGGAATCCACACTGTTGGTGAGCTGGTAGTACACACTGAGCAGGATTTGCTCGATATTCGTAATTTCGGCATGAAATCCATCGATGAGGTTAAAGAGAAATTGCAGTCTATGGGATTGTCTCTTAAGGCCTCGCCGCTTGGCTTTGACGCCAATAATCTCGAAGGTGGCACGTTCTTCTCGCCAGAAGACGAGTAAACAGTCCACCGCCAATCGTCGTGGTTTTTGGATGTTCGGGTTTTTGCCCACCTGAATTCTGCGACAATAAGGAGTAATAATGCCTACACCGAAACAAGGGCCTCGTCTGGCTTCTAGCCCAGCGCATGAGCGCCTGATGCTGGCCAACATGGCTACTAGCCTCTTCCAGCACGGTCGTATTGTGACTACTTTGCCAAAGGCAAAGCGTCTTCGTCCACTTGCTGAGCGTTTGATAACATTCGCTAAGCGTGGCGACTTGCATTCGCGCCGCCGTGTGTTGCGCGTGATCCGCAATAAGTCCGTTGTTCACATGCTTTTCACTCAAATTGCTGAGCAGATGAAGCAGCGTGAAGGTGGCTATACCCGCATCGTTAAGATGGCTCCTCGTCGTGGTGATACTGCTCCACAAGCTATTATTGAGCTTGTTGTTGAGCCAGTAAGCCCAAAGAAGGCTGTCGTTAAGGAAGCTGAGTCTGCTGCTAAAGTTGCTGCTAAAGAAGAAGCAGCCGAGTAGCTTAGATTAGCATCTTGATGCATCGGTAAGTAAATCTTTCGACGAGTAGTCGTCGTGTTTTAGATTTATTGAACGGGTTGGAGTTTTATCTCCAGCCCGTTTTTCTATATCTGATATATCTTTTCTATATCTGGTATCAATTATTATTGAAATATGACAAATATTCTCGATTTAGTGAATAACGATTTTACTAACTTTAAAGATAGAAAATTCAACGCCGTAGATTCGCTTATTTTATGCGAGTTGGCGTATGTTTGCATGCCTGAATCGATTCCAAAGTATAATGACGATTCTAACGCACTAGCAACCGTTCCTTTAAGCGAATTGCTTCGCGGTGAGGATTTTTCTTCAATGTTTAGCTCTGGTTCAGCTAAAGTTGATGATTTTCGTAAGAGTCTTCTTCTCGCTGTTGCAGCTAGTCCGCGATATAGGGGAATGCGAGTCGGCGAGGTTCTTGAGCGTTTTGATGAGTCGAAGGTTGATGATTCGTGTGAACAGCAGTTTGCTGCAGTTACTTTTGATTTGACTGATTGTATTGGCTATAGATGTTTTGTTGTTGCTTTCAGGGGGACTGATAACACTCTTGTTGGGTGGAAGGAAGATTTTAATATGGCTTTTCGCTGCCCAGTTCCAGCTCAAGAGTCTGCTGCAGAATATTTGCTCTCTATATCTAGGCGCGCGTGTAAAGATTCTTGCAAAAGTGGCGGTATTCGTGGGATTTGTAGCAGTGTTGCCGATTATTTCGCGAATTTGTTTAATAAGAAGAGTGATTTTAAGAATATCGATCTGGATAAGGTCGATCTAGAAAATAGCGATAATAAGAATAGCAATCTAGAAAATAGCAATGATTGCGATTTAAGTGATAATCCTAAAATATTTGTTGTGGGTCATTCAAAAGGCGGGAATATGGCTGCATATGCGGCAATGCGTTTGGATGCAGAAAATCAACAACTTGGTGATCTTGTCAGTAAAATTTATTCTATGGACGGTCCTAGTTTTGGCTCGGATGTTGTTGATCCAAAGGTTTTTTCTCGCGTTGTTTCCAGGATTGAAAAAGTCGTTCCACAATCTGCTTTTATTGGATTGATTATGGATACTGGCGTACCGTATAAGGTTACGCTTGCTGATTCTATTGGATTGATGCAACATTTTGGCATGTATTGGCAGGTTAAAGATGGAGATTTTGACTATTGTGATCATGTAACTCCGCGTGCACTTGCTGTTTCTAAAGCTGCTAATGATTGGATGTTGAATTTGCCTTTCGAAGAAAGAAAACGCAGAATCGATAGTGTTTACAACGCTTTAACTAGCTTAGGATATCCGACTTTTGACGAGATTTCTGCGCATTGGTCTGAGCTTTTGCCGAAAATATTGAGCATAGCAACGCATATGGATTCAAAGACTTATGAGTTAATTCGTAATATTATGAGTGCGTTTACTGGTGTTGGTGGAGCAGAACATAAGAATTGAAAAGATTATTGTTGCAGTCTGGCGACTAGGGCAACTAATATTCGGTTTTTATAATAATTGTTTTGGAAGGTTTTTTTGATGCGTCTTCGTTTGGATTTAGCTTATGATGGCGGTGATTTTTACGGTTGGGCTAGGCAGCCGAATTTAAGAACAGTGCAAGGCACTTTGGAAGACGCTTTATATAAAGTTTTGCGTGTGCATGATGGCGATTCCTGTTTTCCGCTTCGACTAACAGTTGCTGGGCGCACGGATACTGGCGTTCATGCTTCTTATCAGGTTTGTCATTTAGATGTAGAAGATGATATTTTACAAAATTGTGTTGGTCACACAAATTTGACGCCTGTAAAAGCTTTAGAATATAGGCTTCGTGGGGTTTTGCCTAAAGATATTTCGATTCACAGTGTAAGAATTGCACCAAGCGGTTTTGATGCTCGTTTTTCTGCGCTTGATCGCACATACGTGTATAGGATTAGTGATGCGGCAAATCGCGAGAATTTGGATCCGCGTATGCGTGGTTTTGTGTTGCAAATTGATTACGATTTAGACGTCAATTCTATGAATCAGGCAGCACAGATGATTGTTGGTTTGCATGATTTTGGGTCTTTTGCTCGTCCAAATCCTGGTGGAACTACGATTCGCTGTGTTAAAAAAGCGGTTTGGAATCGCGTTTGTTTGGATGGTTGCGCGTCTGTTGGTTCGGATATTGTTTCTAGATCAACTGGCAATATTCCGCCTATTGAGCATGGTTTGATTGAGTTTACTATTGTTGCTGATGCGTTTGCACATAATATGGTTCGTTCTCTTGTTCAAGCTTGTGTACAAGTTGGTTGCGGTAAGCGTTCCGTTGACTGGTTTAAGGATAAGATTGAAAATCCGATTCGAGAAGGATCTACTGGTCCTATTGCGGCTAATGGTTTGACTTTGGAATATGTTGAATATCCTCCGAAAGATCAACTTGAAGTTAGGGCTAATGCGATTCGCGCTCGTCGAACTCTTGAAGAACTTGATTGATTGTTTGCAAAATTCTCAACACAAATTTGTGTATATTCTAGGGTTGGTTTACAATTGAAAAGTTGCGTTTCTTTCTGCGTTTTGCAGTTTGCGCAAAATGGATGAATGTCCGAGCGGTCTAAGGAGCACGCCTCGAAAGCGTGTGAGGGTTACACCCTCCGCGAGTTCAAATCTCGCTTCATCCGCAAGCAGGGTTTCTAGCGATTGGCTAGAAGCCCTTTTTGTTTGCGTTTGTGTATTTTTGCATGCGTTTGTTTCTTTTATCCCGCGTTTGTTTCCAAAATCGCCAAATACGTAAACAATCTCGGGAAAATGTTCTTGCTTTCGTTTCTTTTTGCCCGCATTTGTTGTCATATTTGCTAAAAAAGGGAACAAACGCGGGATAGTAGGTGTTGTGTTGGTGTGGTGTCGGCGTGTTGCGTGTGTGGGTTGTGTGGAATGTTGATTTTTCAATGGTTTTATAGTGTTAGTGTTCTTGTTCGAGTAGTTTCCTGAGAAAAGTCTGGGAAAATTCTTTAAAAAG